>JAPXND010000016.1:0-29244 GCA_033808695.1 Armatimonadota bacterium | reverse complement strand
AATTAGATGTTATTGTTCCCGATGAATACATGGGAGATATTATAGGAGATTTGAACGGCAAACGCGGAAGAATACTTGGTATGGAACCGATAGCCGGCAAACGTCAGCGAATAAAAGCTATTGTTCCTCAGGCAGAAATGCAAAGGTACGCCATAGATCTTCGTTCCATCGCAAGAGGCAGAGGATCCTTTGTAACCGAAGCATCTCACTATGAGCAGGTGCCAGCACATACGGCACAGCAGATTATAGAAGAGCGTAAGAAAGCAAAAGAGGAATAACTTTTTAGGAGGCGCCAGTTGGCGAAAAAGGCATTAATAGAAAAAGCAAAAAGAACACCTAAGTATAAAGTAAGAGCATACTTAAGATGTTCGCTGTGCGGCAGACCGCGCGGTTATATGCGGAAGTTCGGCATCTGCCGGATTTGTTTTAGGGAATTGGCACACAAGGGACAAATACCCGGTGTAACCAAATCCAGCTGGTAGGTCCTTTTTTAGGATACCACCCAAATCCCGCCTGAGCAATGACTTAGGCACACGGAGGAACTGTATGTCAGTAACAGACCCAATTGCAGATCTGTTAACCAGAATTCGTAATGCTAATTTTGCTGGTCATGATGCGGTAGAAGTATCGGCATCAAGACTCAAATTAGATATAGTTAGAATTCTGCAAGCAGAAGGCTTCATAAAAAGCTATGAAGTTATAAAAGATAAAAAGCAGAACCGTATTAAAATAAACCTTAAATACGGCCCTCGCAAAGAACAGGTAATAACAAACCTTAAACGTATAAGCAAATGCGGACTTAGGGTTTATGTAGGCAGGAACGATGTTCCCCGAGTTCTTAACGGACTTGGAATTGCAATTATAAGCACATCTCAGGGTGTGATTACCGACCGCGATGCCCGCAAATTAGGCATAGGCGGAGAAGTTTTGTGCTATGTTTGGTAGAAGGAGTTAACTGATGTCAAGAATTGGCAAAATGCCCATTCCTGTACCCGGTGGAGTAAAAATCCAAATTCAGGATAACACCATCACCGTAGAAGGACCAAAGGGCACATTAACAAAGGCAATCCACCGAGATATGTCTTTAAAAGTAGAAGATAACAACATAATTGTAAGCAGACCAACAGATGACAGCGACCATCGTGCACTGCATGGGCTTACCAGAGCGCTGGTAGCCAATATGGTAGAAGGCGTTACAAAGGGCTTTCAAAAAACGCTTCAGATAAACGGTGTAGGATTTAGAGCCGCACTAAACGGCAAAGTGCTAAACCTTCAGGTTGGTTATTCTCATCCTGTAGATGTTCATCCCCGACCAGGAATTGAATTTGAAGTAGGGCAGGATACCAATACAAGAATACCACTTGTTACTATAAAAGGTATAGATAAGCAAGTAGTTGGTCAGCAAGCAGCGGAAGTAAGAGCTATCCGCAAACCGGAGCCTTATAAAGGCAAAGGCATTAAATATTCAACAGAAGTGATTCGCCGAAAAGCTGGTAAAAGCGGCAAATCAGCAACTCAGTAGGAGGCAGGATAAATGTTAAAACGTGAACTATTGCGGCAAACAAGACATGCTCGAGTCCGCAAAAAAGTAACCGGCGATCCTGAGCGCCTCCGGTTATGTGTAAACCGCTCTCTGCAGAATATATATGCTCAAATAATTGATGATACAAAGGGTATTACATTGGTTTCGGCCTCAACCCTTGATAAAGAGATAAAAGATGCCGGAAAAAGCGGCGGAAATATTGAAGCAGCAAAAACCGTCGGCAATCTAGTAGCCAAACGCGCTTTGGAAAACGGCATAAAATCCGTTGTGTTTGATCGCGCCGGATACAAATTCCATGGCCGTATTAAAGCGCTTGCAGATGCAGCCAGAGAAAGTGGATTGGAATTTTAGGAGGAATCTATGCCGAGGATTAACGCTGATACATTGAATCTTGAAGAAAGAGTTATTAGAACTAACAAGGTTCAAAAAACACATAAGGGCGGACGAACTATGAGTTGGAACGCTCTGGTAGTAGTTGGTGACAACAATGGGCATGTTGGCATAGGATTGGGTAAAGCCAGAAGCGTGCCGGATGCTATTCGTAAATCTATTGAAAATGCCAAAAAAAGCCTCGTTAAAATACCCCTTATCGGCGGTACCATTCCGCACGATATTATTGGCTTAGCTGGCTCATCAACTGTTCTGCTCAGACCAGCAGCCCCAGGAACCGGAGTTGTTGCCGGTGGTTCTGTAAGAGCAATTTTAGAAGTTGCCGGCGCTAAAAACATACTAGGTAAATCACTAGGAGCGCCAAACGCAATTAATACTGCACGTGCAACTATGGATGCTCTTAAAAACCTTAAAAAGGCTGATGAGGTTGCAAAGCTAAGAGGCAAATCTATCGAAGATATGCTGCCTAAAGGAATCTTGGCTGTAATGGCAGAAGACAGCGGTTTAGCAATTGAGTCTGAAACAGAAGAAGAAGAAACAGTTGATGTAGAAGAACCAGTAGCTGTACCGGAGGTAGTAGAGTGATAAAGGTTACACTATTCAAAAGTCCTATTGGATATAACAAAAAACAAAAAGATACAGTAAAAGCTCTGGGATTGAAAAAACTCAACTCTAGCGCTTTCCATAACGATACCCCTCAAATAAGAGGTATGGTTCGTAAAGTGATGCATCTTGTATCAATGGAAGAAGTAGATGCACCAGGAGGTAATAACAATGAGACTGAATGATCTCAAACCTGCCGAAGGTTCTTCTAAACCGCGAAAACGCGTTGGTCGTGGTATAGGTTCCGGGCATGGCAAAACATCAACCCGTGGACATAAAGGTGACAAGGCTCGCGGAAGCACTCCTCTTGGATTTGAAGGTGGACAGACACCTCTGCATCGCAGACTGCCGCAAAAACGCGGGTTCAAAAACATATTCAAGAAAGAATATGCAATTGTAAACCTTGATGCAATCTCAAAACTGGAAGAAGATAACATTACACCCGAAGTGCTTATTGAAAAAGGATTAATCAAAAGCATTAAAGCTGGTGTACGTGTTCTGGGCGGTGGCGAAATCAGCAAGGCAGTTACAGTAAAAGCGCACTACTTTAGTAAATCTGCCGAAGAAAAGATTAAAGCAAACGGCGGAGCCGTGGAGGTGATCCAGTAATGCTGGCATCATTTATTGCTGCATTAAAGCTCCCTGATCTCAGGAAGCGTATATTCTTTGTATTCACCATGTTTGCCGTATACGCCCTTGGATTGCATATACCAATTCCGGGTGTAGATAAAGAAGCAATGAATCGCCTTTTCCAACAAGGCGGAGCTCTTTTTGGCATGCTGGATATATTCTCTGGCGGCGCCCTTAAAAAATACACCATAATTGCAATGGGTATAGCGCCATATATTAACGCATCCATTATTATGCAGCTCTTAACAATGGCTGTGCCTTCTCTGGAAGCGCTAGCCAAAGAAGGTGAGCATGGCCGCAAAAGAATATCGCAGCTAACAAGATATTTAACTGTTGTGCTTGCTGCCATACAAGCGCTTGGTATGAACCAATTACTCAGAAGCTCTGGTGTTCTTAACATAGGCTGGTTGTCAGTAATACATATTACAATCATCCTTACAGCTGGAACAGCATTCTTAATGTGGGTTGGAGAACAAATAACCGATCACGGAATTGGCAATGGCGTATCTATGGTTATCTTTGCGGGTATTGTTGCAGCGCTTCCAAGCCAAATTTACACTACAGTAAAATTGGTAATGACAGGATCTGTGCCCATGTCGTCATTCATTCTAATGATTGTATTGTTCTTGGCAACAGTTGTTGGAATTGTGGCAATTCAACAGGCGCAAAGAAAAATTCCTGTGCAGCATGTAAAACGCGTAGTGGGAAACAAAGTATACGGAGGCACATCTTCATTCCTTCCTATGAAGGTAAACTCTGCTGGTGTTATTCCTATTATTTTCGCAATTTCATTGCAGCTGTTCCCGCTTACTATTGCTAAATTTATAGGAACTCAATCTACATTCGGTTACTATTTTGATAAATTTGCAAACTGGCTTCAGCCAGGAAACAATGTATTTGCAGCATTGCTTTATGCACTGTTTATTATAGGATTTACCTATTTCTATACAGCGGTATCATTTAATGTAGCTGATGTTGCCGATAACCTTAAAAAGTATGGAAGCTACATTCCTGGAATAAGACCAGGGAAACCAACTGTTGAGTTTCTTGATAGAATAATGACAAGAATAACGCTATCCGGAGCCATATTCCTTGCAGTTATTGCACTTATGCAATACATAACTCCGGTTGTTACAGGCATCGGATCATTCTATCTGGTAGGTGGAACTTCACTTCTGATTGTGGTTGGTGTGGCGCTTGAAACTATGCTTGCAATAGAAGCACAGCTTCTTATGAGACATTATGAAGGGTTTATAAAATAAAATAATGAAACTGGTATTATTAGGACCTCCTGGTGCAGGAAAAGGAACGCAGTCTGCTGCTATCTCAGCCAGATACAATGTTCCTCATATATCTACAGGAGATATTTTAAGAGAAGCCATAAAGCAAGGAACAGAGCTTGGTAAATATGCTGAAACATTTATGTCTAAAGGCGAGCTTGTACCCGATGAAACCATTATAGGAATTGTAGCCGAGAGACTGAAACAACCCGATGCAGCCAAAGGATTTCTCTTTGATGGTTTTCCAAGAACCGTAGCACAGGCAGAATCATTGGACAAGGTTCTTGCCGAATCCGGCAACGCACTTGATGCAGTCATCAGCCTGGAAGTTGATGAAGAAGAGGTTGTAAAAAGACTAAGCAGCAGAAAAGTTTGTGCAGATTGTGGCGCAATAAGCGCTGCTCCGGCAGACAATAACGATAAATGCAAGGCTTGCGGCGGCAAACTCTATACCAGAACCGATGATCAGCCGGATGCAATCAGAACAAGATTGCAAGTGTATAGAGCGCAAACCGAACCTTTAATAGCCTACTATACCAATAAAGGTATCATTCATCCAATACAGGCAGAAGGTACAATAGAACAAGTATCAGATCGTATCAGCGAATCTCTTACAGCCTAATAATTTATATGTGCATATTGGAGATAAACTCGTTTCATGATTAAAATCAAATCTGCTGACCAGCTGAAAAAAATGTGCGCAGCAGGAAAAGTAGTTGCAGATACTCTATCAGAGATTGCAGCAAATACATTGCCAGGAATGACAACCCTCGATTTAGATGATATAGCTGTATATATGCTCAAAAAGCACGGAGCAATATCATCATTTAAAGGATACAGAGGCTTTCCTAATTCAATTTGCGCATCAATAAATGAAGAAGTAGTTCATGGCATTCCAGGTCCAAAAAAACTCATGGAAGGCGATATAATTAGTATTGATTTTGGCGCCATTGTTGATGGATATCATGGCGACTCGGCAATAACTATTCCGGTGGGAGAAATATCTCAGGAAGCACAAAAGCTTATACGTGTAACACAAGAGTCGCTATTTGCCGGTATAAAAATGGCAGTTGCCGGCAACAGGCTTTCAGATGTATCAAACGCAATACAGCAATATGCAGAAAAACATAATTTTTCTGTAGTACGAGATTTAG
Organism: Armatimonadota bacterium; assembly: GCA_033808695.1. Classification (GTDB taxonomy): domain Bacteria; phylum Armatimonadota; class UBA5829; order DTJY01; family DTJY01; genus JAPXND01. The sequence goes on along the minus strand of JAPXND010000016.1, from coordinate 23,644 downwards.
TAGGGCATGGGATAGGTCAGGATATGCATGAAGATCCTCAAATCCCTAATTTTGGCAAACCAGGCTATGGCCCAATACTTAAGCCTGGTATGACCTTAGCTATAGAGCCAATGATAAATGTTGGCAAATACGATGTTGATCAACTGTCAGATCATTGGACTGTTGTAACAAAAGACGGAAGTTTATCGGCTCATTTCGAACATACTGTAGCTGTAACCGAAAATGGACCGGAAATACTAACGCTAAGGCAAGAAGAAAAATAGAATAATTTGAAATTTAAGCCGCAAATGGCTTGATATCTATGCAAAATTAATGTATAATACATATTCATGCCAGCTATTGAGAGCATAAATTCATCAAATTTAAGATGAGTTCCAATGGCAAAAGGGGGCAGAAATGAAAGTAAGAGCATCAGTTAAAAAGATGTGCGATAAATGTAAAGTAATCCGTCGTGAAGGCGTTGTGCGGGTAATTTGTAAAAATCCAAAGCATAAGCAGCGGCAAGGCTAAGCGGAGGTATAAACTTGGCAAGAATAGCGGGAGTTGACCTCCCAAGAGACAAAAGAATGGATATAGCATTAACCTATATCTTCGGAATTGGATTAACCAGCAGCGTTAATATTCTAAATGCTACCGGGGTAGATCCCTCTACCAAAGTGCGAGATCTGACAGACTCAGAGCTCAACAAACTAAGAGAAGTAATAGAGCGCGAATATCGTGTTGAAGGAGACCTCCGACGTCAGATATCTATGAATATCCGCCGTCTTGTTGAAATTGGCTGTTACCGCGGCATCCGTCACAGACGCGGTCTTCCGGTTAGAGGGCAGCGAACAAGTACTAATGCACGAACCCGTAAAGGTACCAAGCGCACTGTTGGCGCAAGGCGGAAAAAATAAGGAGGCACCCGATTGGCAAAAAAAACAACAACGGGCAGAGCTAAGGCTAGAGAAAAAAAGAATATTGCTCAGGGTAATGCCCATATCCAATCCACTTTTAATAACACAATCATCTCTATTACAGATGTTAAAGGTGAACTGGTGTCTTGGGCAAGCGCTGGTACAGTGGGCTTTAAAGGAACAAAAAAAGGCACCCCATTTGCAGCTCAAATGGCAGCGGAAGCTTGTGCCAGAAAAGCTATGGAACACGGAATGAAAAGAATAGACGTTTATGTAAAAGGCCCGGGTTCCGGCAGAGAAACTGCTATTCGTTCAATACAGGCTGTTGGTATTGATGTAAGCCTTATCAAGGATGTTACACCAATCCCTCATAACGGCTGCCGACCACCGAAAAGACGAAGAGTTTAGGAGAGTAAGATATTATGTCAAGTACTGCACAGGCAGTTTGCAGATTATGCCGTAGAGAAGGCGCAAAACTTTTTCTTAAAGGTGAACGCTGCTATGGAAAAAAATGTGCATTTGAGCGCAGAAACTATGCTCCCGGACAGCATGGACAAAGAAGTACAGGCAAAGTAAAAGATTACGGTCTTCAGCTTAGAGAAAAACAGAAAATGCGCAGAATATATGGCGTGCGTGAGCGTCAATTTCGAAACTACATGGCAGAAGCTATGCGCAGTGAAGGCGTAACCGGCGAAACCTTAATGCAGCTGCTAGAATGTCGTTTAGATAATGTTGTATATAGATTGTCATTCTCTGTTTCAAGAGCACAATCCAGAGAGCTTGTTAACCATGGACATTTTACTGTTAACAGCAAAAGAGTTACAACACCCTCCTATAAAGTTAAACCTGGTGATGTAATTGAAATAAAAGACAGCAGCAAGAACCTTACACCATTCAACGAAGCTATTGCTTCCAGTGCAAGCGGCACTGTTCCTGCTTGGTTGGAACTTAATGCCGAGAAAAAACAAGGTGTGGTAATCCGTGTGCCTGTTCGAGAAGAGATCGATACTCAGGTAGAGGAAACCCTGATTGTAGAGTTCTATTCAAGATAATATTTGTATGTGGCTCATCATAAAGCCGCATACCTTGCAGAAAGAGAGCTTTTTACTCTCTTGATTGGAGACGAATATATGGAACAGATTATGCCGCGTATTGAAACCTTGGTGCATAATGATAAATACGGTAAATTTGCCATCGAACCGCTGGAGCGGGGCTTTGGCGTTACTATAGGTAATTCTTTAAGACGTGTATTGCTTTCTTCTATTCACGGCGCTGCCATTACTTCGGTAAAAATTGATGGAATCTTACACGAGTTTTCAACAATTCCTGGAGTAAAAGAAGATTGCACACAACTCCTGCTTAACCTTAAGGAGCTTTATGTAAAGATTACCAGCACAGGTCAGTCAAGGCTTGAATCTAAAACAATTTGGATAGATGTAAAAGGAGCCGGCGAAGTAACCGGTGCAGATGTACGAACACCAGCTGATGTGGAAGTCGTTAATCCCGAAGTTCATATTGCAACACTAAGCGATGAATCTGCAGAGCTTTCTATAGAAATGATTGTAGAATTTGGCAAAGGATATGTACTGCCAGATGAACACGAAAAAATGAAGTCAGTTATAGGCATTATCCCTGTGGGATCTGCCTTTACACCGGTAACTAAAGTAAATTATGTTGCAGAACAAACTCGTGTAGGACATATTACTGACTACGAACGGCTTATATTAGAGATATGGACAAACGGCACCATTTTGCCCAGAGAAGCGCTAAACGAATCTGCCAGAATACTTGGTAAGCTCATTAGATTGTTTGTAGATTTCCAGGGTGGAGTAGGAAACGAAGAGTTCTCAGACGATGACATTTACGGTTTGGATTTAGATCCGCGTATACCAGATGCAAAAATAGAAGAGCTTGATTTCTCGGTGCGAACATACAACTGCCTCAAAAAAGCAAATATTCTCACTGTAGGTGAGCTTTTGCAAATAGAAGAGCAGGATCTTGTTAATATACGCAACTTCGGAAAAAAATCATTGGCCGAAGTAAAAGAAAAACTGCAGCAGTTAGGGCATAGTCTTAAATCATCAAGTGATAAAGTGTCTGTTGCAGCATCACAGGACGAAGATGAAGATGATGATGCTGATATTGAAACAGAACCAGAAGAACAAGTTGATTTCGAATCTGATTAATAATAGGCATATTATTTAATTAGATTATTGCCGTTTACATATTTTGGAAGGAAAATAAAAAATGCGACATAGGGTAGCAGGCCGTAAGTTCGGTCTACCAACTGATCAACGCAGAGCGCTATTAAAAGGTCTGCTAAAATCTCTTATAATACATGGAGAAATCCAAACAACAGAAACACGTGCTAAAGATGTGCGCGTTATAGCAGAAAGAATAATCACAAAAGCTAAAGCAAATGATTTGCACGCACGAAGACAGGTAAGAATGTTTCTGAATGATGAGGATATGGTTAACGTCATTTTCTCACAAATTATGCCAAGGTTTTCAAATAAACCGGGCGGATATACCAGAATAACCAAAATAGGATTCAGACGCGGAGATGCTGCACCTATGGTTAAACTGGAGCTTAGCAGCGAATAAATCGTGCCGAATATTAAGGCAGTCATCGAATATGATGGCTCTGACTTTTTTGGATTTCAGATTCAGCCGGATAAACGCACTGTTCAGGGAGTAATTGAAGATAAACTCTCTACACTGATGAAAACCCCGGTCAAAATAGTCGGAGCAGGCAGAACCGATGCGAAGGTTCATGCAACTGGTCAAACTATTAGCTTCATTGCAGATGATAGGATTCCGGTGGTGAATATATGTTCAGCGATAAATGCTCATCTTCCGCCGGATGTAAGATTTAAACATGCAGAACGTGCTGATTCTGACTTTCATGCAAGGTTTTCAGCAATAAGTCGTACATATGTTTACTTTATTGTAAACTCTGAGAACTTTTCGGTTATGCTGGCTAATTATGCTTGGAAAGTCCGCAGGCATTTAGATATTGACCGAATGCAGGCAGCTGCAAAACATTTAATAGGAACACATGATTTTTCATCATTTGGCAGTACAGATTATCAATCTGGAAGCACTGTAAGATGTATGAAAAATATAACAGTAACAAGAAAAGGCTGCGGCATTTTTATAAAATACAAGGCCAATGCTTTTCTAAGAACAATGGCAAGAACAATAACAGGCATACTTGTTGAAATAGGCAGCGGTAAACGCAAGGTATCTGATATTGATGTAATTCTAAAGTCTTGTAACAAACAAGCTGCCGGTATAACAGCTCCACCACAGGGCTTATATCTTACAAGAGTTGATTACTAAGGAGAATATTTGAATGAGAACATATACGGCTAAACCGAAAGACATAACCCGTAAATGGTATGTGGTAGATGCTGCCGGTAAACCATTAGGCAGAGTTGCATCGCAGGTTGCAAAAATACTTCGCGGTAAACACAAACCTATTTTCACACCGCATATTGATACAGGCGATCATGTAATTATTATTAATGCAGAAAAAGTGATTCTTACTGGCGCTAATAAGCCGGAAACTAAAATCTACTGGCATACACAGTATCCAGGCGGAATTAGAAGCACCACATATGCAAAAATGCTTGCAGATAGGCCGGATGAATTTGTTATGCGTGTAGTTAAAGGTATGCTGCCACACAATACACTTGGCGCTGAAATGCTTAAAAAACTACGCGTTTATGCCGGATCACAACATCCGCACGAAGCGCAAATGCCAGAAAATTTGGACTTAGGTATATAGGAGGAATCTGTTTTGGCAACACAGGCAAAATATTACGCTACTGGACATAGAAAAGATGCTGTAGCCAGGGTATGGATAACTCCAGGCGCTGGAACTATAACAATAAATAACAGACCATCTAATGAATACCTTGGTCGAAAAACACTCGAAATGCTCATTCGACAGCCAATGGTAGTTACCAGTGTAGAAGATAGGTTTGATATTAAAGTTAGCGCTCATGGCGGTGGAATATCCGGTCAGGCAGGGGCAATACGTCATGGTATTTCCAAAGCCCTTATTGAAGCCGACCCCGAGCTGAGAACAGTACTGCGAAGACTTGGATATCTTACAAGAGACCCAAGAGTTAAAGAACGCAAAAAATATGGAAGAAAACGTGCAAGACGTGCATTCCAGTTCTCAAAACGTTAAATTTAGATTGAAATCCTTTTAACTTTCTATATCACAAAAACTTATAATATCCTCTTCATGCATACTTGTGAAGAGGATATTCCTGTATAATAATCTTGCTTGATAGACAGAATCGTTAGTATGGTGTTATAATACCAAGGTTAGTGCAGTTCGGAGGTTTTATAGTGTACACGTTCAAATCAGCAATTATTACAATATTTCTTCTCCTTTCAACAATAAGTTTTATATATGCTGATCAGACTTTGGTGTTTGATTTAAATCCACAGGAAGAAAATAACAAAATCACAAATAAAAAAGATATTGTTCTAAACCACCAGACTTTAAAATCAAATGCTGTAGTAACAACTGTCGATAATGCTTCGGCTGACAAGAATCAATCACTTATAGGACGTATTGGAATGGTAAAAACCGATACTGCCCCTATCCAACGTCTTCCTTCAAGCAAGGCGCAAAATCTCTATACCTGTAAAAATGGAAACCCTCTTGTAATAGTTAGCGTTATTCCCAATTGGTATGGAGTGCTAATGGTTGATTCCAGCACAGGCTGGGTGGAACAAAAGCGCATAGAGGTATTGGAATACCGATATCAGGCAGGTCAACAGCCGGTGTATGGTGAATCCATTGGCAGCAGCCAGCTTGGAAATTCTATAGTAAACTTCTCCATGAAGTATCTTGGCATACCATATAGATGGGGAGGCACGACCGCAAAAGGGCTCGATTGTTCTGCATTTGTAAGATCTGTTTTCAGCCAGCATGGAATTTCACTGCCGCGCGTTGCCAAAGATCAGGCAAAGGTAGGCAAATCAGTCAGCTGGAATGACCTCCAACCTGGTGATCGTCTATACTTTGCTTGCAAAGGTGGAGCTGTAGATCATGCAGGAATCTATATGGGCAACGGAATGTTTATACACTCTTCCACTACACAAGGCGGAGTTGGTATAGATAAAATTACCATTCCTAAGTTCTCAAAAACGCTTGTTACAGCACGAAGATAACTAATCTCCGCAGAAATCTTTAACCACTGCTGCTATTTATTCATCATCTCGGGGGAATTTGTTTTATCTATATATGATATTGGATATAAATCAAATATCTTGACCCTCTCCTTTTACAGTGATATACTCAGAGTAATGGAGGTGATTTTATGAAATGTGAAAAATGTAACGCAGCTATTCCAGATAAATCAAAATTCTGTCTTGTGTGCGGTGCATCGGTAGAAAAAAAAGTTGATGTGTCCGAAGAACCTATTGCCGATACACCATCAGTTGAATCAAAAACCAAACTAATAGCTATTATTACAGCGCTTGTCATTATAGCGCTAATTGCAGTCTTTATGGCCTTAAGCAACAAAGGAAGTAAGCTCACATCAGCAAATAAAGTAGATGGTGAGCAGATGCCTATTCTAAATGCACCATCTCCAAATGAAGTTCCGCAGCCAGGAGTTTTGCAGGCAAACCCAGCAAATGTGGGACCTCAAACCGGATTACTTCAAGGCGCCGAGAATGAACCGCCTGCCCAAAAACCTGCGCCTCCCGCTGAGGTGTTGGCTTATCTGGAACACGTAAAAAAAGTAGAACAGTATAGGCAGACTATGCGGCTTGACCTATCGCCTGCTTTTGATATGCTTGCAAAGGCAAACAGCCTGAAAGGTGAATTCGAACAGGAAGCTGCAGATGCAGCAAAACAGTCTATTGATAAGGAATACAGCAACTATGTATCAAAATGGCAGCAGATAGCAGCTTATTTCAACTCTGTGCCTGCTCCACCGCCCTGTCAAACATTAGCGGGGGCATATGGAGATGCACTTGGCAAGTATTCGGCGATTATGATTAAAATACAATACAGTCTCATTAAAAAAGATATCAACACGCTTATGCAGATGAAAGACAAAGCACAGGGAGAAGTAGATCAAAGCCTTATCAATGCTGATAATGAATTATCAACCGTATGCAAAACCTATGGAATAAATAAAAGTTTTGCTGTTCAGCCGGATAAAGGCATGGATTCGCTGCTTTCTACAGGGTTTTAATGAACTAGAAATTCCAAAACACGATAAATTTATTATAAGCAGAGGAATATAAAATGAGAGAATTGAATCTCGATAAATATAGAAAGAAACTATTATCTGAAAAAGAACAGATTTTAAAAGAGATTGAGGTTATTGAAGCATCTCTTGATTATGGCGCAGCTGCGTCGTCAGAAGGAAGTGAGCTGGCTGATTACGACCAACATCCAACTGATGATGCAACCGAAACAGTTGAAAAGGAAAGAGATTTTACTGTGCGGGACAGCTGGAAGGATGTGTTCAATCGCATAGAGCAAGCCTTAGCCAAAATCGATAATGGAACATATGGTCAATGCGACCGATGTGGTGTAGAGATACCTGTAGAGCGATTGAACATTATGCCATATGCAGTATACTGTGTGAGCTGTCAGGATGTGTTAGAGGGAAGGTGAAAAAAGCTTACTTATACATTATAGTGTTGATTGTTACGGCAATAGATCAGCTAACCAAATTCTATTTCACCCATAACTATCCTCTTGGAATTTCTACACCGGTGATAAAGAATCTTTTTCATATCACTGTGTGGCGGAATTCAGGCGGAGCGTTTGGTCTGTCTTTTATATCGCCGGTAATAATTACTATCATAACAGCTGTAGTATCTATCGCTCTTATAATACTTATGCACACTTGGTCGGCACGTTTGGGTTTGGCGCTGGCATTAATCCTAAGCGGTTCGCTGGGTAATCTTATAGATAGAATACGTCTTGGCTATGTAATAGACTACATTGATCTAAGGATTTGGCCAATTTTTAATGTGGCGGATATTGCAATAACTGCAGGGATGATTTTACTCTTCTATCAAATACTTTTCAGCAAAAAAAATGATAAATCAACTGGTTAATGGATGCTCTCCATTATCGTTTTCATAGGGGTTATTTTTCTGCTTTACTGCTAATATAAAACTATACAAAGGAACTATAGTGTATTCAATTTTATTCTACATCGGACCTATACCTGTAAGAGCTTATGGCTTAATGTTATGGATAGGAATGATGATAGGGCTGTATAGAACTGTCATTGTTGGCAAAAAGCAAAATATTCCTGCCGACTATGTAATAGATATTGCTCTTATATCTGTGGTTGCAGGTATTGTTGGCGCTCATCTGACTTCAACACTACTTGATCTTCCATATTACATCAATCATCCTTCAATATTTGCTAACCAGTGGCGGGATATTTTCCTGCCTGCAGGCGGATTAAAGGGGCTCTCATTCCATGGCGGACTAATAGGTGGATTACTGGCAGCATACATATACTACCGAATAAAGAAAATCAGCTTTATATCAATGGTAGATTTATGCACTCCGGCAGTGGCATTGGCATATGGAATAACGCGCATAGGCTGCTTTCTTAATGGATGCTGTTACGGAATACCAACAAACCTGCCATGGGCGGTACAATTTCCATCAGAAGCTGTACCCGGAACTCTTACTCCGCCAAGTCATCCGGTACAAATATATGCCTTCTTTATCAGCCTTGTTATCTATTTTATCTTAGTTAAGGTTGAGAATAAACGAAGATTTGTTGGACAAGTGTTTTTTACTTACATTTTGCTCTATGGCATTTACAGATTCTTTATAGAATTTTTGCGCAAAGGAGTTACTGCCGAAATAGCTTTTCTTGGTCTTACACAAGCACAGGTTGTAAGTCTGATAATGATCCTTGTATCAGGAGTAATTCTCTTTGCAAAGAGAAATTTGCAGAATCAGCGAGTTGATTAGGGAGTTTTATAATTGGCAAGCATAACAGTTGGAACGGACAACGAAAATACCAGACTGGATGTATTCCTTGCATCTGCACTTACCGATGTAAGCCGTTCGTCTATCAGAAAAATGATAGATGATGGACTTGTGCTGCTAAACGGCAAAACTGCCAAACCCTCATCCAAGGTTAAGGCAAATGATGTTCTGGAATATACAATGCCCGAGGTTACTATCACCGATATTGCCCCTGAAGATATTCCGATTGATGTTGTTTTTGAAGATAACTATCTCATAGTAATCAACAAGCCAAAGGGGATGGCATCGCATCCGGCTCCCGGCACATCATCCGGCACGGTGGTCAATGCAATGCTTGCTCATACAAATAGATTATCGTCTGTTGGCGGAAATGAACGGCAGGGAATAGTCCATCGGCTTGATAAGGATACTTCCGGATTGATGATAATCGCCCGCAGCAATACCATACATTGGAAACTTCAGAAACAGATGCAGAATCATGCCATCAAACGAAAATATCTGGCTCTTGTGTGGGGGAATCCTAAATTTGATAATGCTGAGGTGGATGCGGCTATTGGCAGACATCCGGGAAATAGAAAGAAGATGGCAGTTATCACTTCTACCGAATATCCATCGCGAAATGCCTTGACCTATTTTTCCATAATTGAACGATTAGGCACATTCACTCTGGTAGAAGCACAGCTTCATACCGGAAGAACACATCAGATTAGAGTCCATGCCGCCTATGCTGGACATCCGGTTGTTGGTGATTCGCTCTATTCCGGCGACCGCAGGCTTCATGAAGGAACACCGCAGTATGTATTGAAAGTAAACAATCTGATAGATGATATGAAAGGTCAGGCGCTTCATGCATACCATCTGAGTTTTACCCACCCGGTTACAAAAGAGCTGATGGAGTTTAATGCAGAAATGCCGTCAAAAATGAAAGCTCTATATGAATACCTAAAAGAGGAATGCGGAAAATGACATCCCCATTATCTGTTAATCCTGGTGATATAGTTAAAATGAAAAAACAGCATCCCTGCGGAAGTTTTGAGTGGGAAGTAACCCGTATAGGCGCTGATATAGGAATGAGATGCCTTAAGTGCGGCCGCAGGGTTATGCTCACACGCGATGAGTTCAATCGCCGACTGAAACAAATCATACCGCAGGATACCAATCTTGACACTAAATAGGTGATTTGTTAATATAGTAATCTCCATATACGCCCCCGTAGCTCAGGGGATAGAGCGCGAGCCTCCGGAGCCCGAAGCGTAGGTTCGAGTCCTACCGGGGGCGCCATTGCAAGTATCTGTTTTATGTCAATATGAAACAACTGTTTGAGCTTCCTTACCATTGTTGTAGGCGATGATGGCAGCTCATTTCATCGCAACCTGATTCGTCCTGCTGTATTGTGCATGCTTGACCATCAATCTAACGAGCGGATTTTGGATGCAGCTTGCGGAAATGGTGTGTTTTTTTCGTTATTTGGCGGGGTTGCTAAAACTGTCAGCAACGATTGATGACCGAATATGCTTTTAGAAGGCTTCCAATTCTTTTGTTTTCTTTCAAAATATGAGTAACTTTATTATGATTGCATGATAGCTTGAGCGATCGAATTAAGAGCTGAAAAGTCGAAAAAATCGACCTTTTGATTGTAAGTATCGATCATAGATTGTATCTCGGCGGTCTTTTCCTCTTCTGGAAGAGCTTTGATTTTTTTATAAAGCATCTTCATCATGATTTTATGGATAATATTTAACCGGGAATAATCAATTCCTCCCCTCAAATGGAAAATTTGTGTCCGCTTCCATAGGTCTGCGGGGATTTGTTGTTCTATATCTTCTCTAATTTTGTTTATGTTTACTTCATTATTAACATCGGCTAAGCCAACAGTGATAACGGAGAGTTTTGCTTGGTTCGGTATATGCTTTACAATCCTTTTTAACCCTTTCATACGACCCGCATATAGACTTCCTATATGTATGATATGATCGAATGGTAATAAATCCTTTGCATCAAATTCACTTAGTAAAGGAATTGTTGTGATTTCAGATAATTTTTCCGCATATTGCTTCGCTGCTCCGTATTGGCTTCCATAAGTGATGATCTTTTTCATATTTTTCTCCATTTTTAAAATTTGAGCGCCTGATTACGCAGCCCTATTTTATAGAAGCATATCTGAATATTTTTCAAGCTCCCTATCATCTGGCAATTCGTTAAGGTCATCATCCATTTTCGGGCTGATTCTACTCATCTTCCTTGACTCTATGTATATATCCAGCACAATCGGTTCAAGAATATCTTCTTCTTGTTTGGTCTTAATGTTCTTTTTTTTGATTTTTTCCTTATAGTTTTTAGATTTATGTATCTTTTGCGATTTTGCAGGTTTCTTTTTTATTTCTTCTTCCCAATCAATTTTAACGATATTCTTTGCCTGTTTGTAGGATTCTTCTGATGGTTCAGCAATTTTTGCAAGCCGGTCATTCTTTTTATACCATATACCTTTCGGCGTATGAATGAACGAATTTCCATTTACAGCCTCAGTGGTTCTGTATGATAATGTGTCGTTGAAGAAGTCTGTCAACTCCGATGTTTCGTTATACTCAAGAGGATCTACTTTATGTATGCTTCTTCTGCCAGCATAGGTATAATTATATGTAGGCTGATAGTCATTGCTCATAATCTTATAAACAGGCAAAGCTATCAGTAAAGCCAGAAAGAAAACTATATTCGAATTCTTTATCCTATTGTTTTTCATGTTGTATCCCAAATTATATGCAAATGGTACTTATATTATATATGCAGATCACTCAAGATATCAATTGATGGAGAGCTTGTATGTTGATGCTGATCTTAGACCGATTAGCTGACCGTTTCTGTCAAATATGAGTTGTTGTTTGCAGTTTTAACTGTTAAGAGATTTACACATTAGCTGCTGTTATTCAGGTTTTGATTTTAGAACTGCTATCCTTGCCTTTGCGGTTTCCAGGTTTATCCCAGAGAGTCCTTTACTCACTGCTGATTCATAACACCTTAGTGCAATGTTGGATAAATGCATTTTTTCCGCTAATTCAGCTTTTGAGAACAAATATGAAGCATTATTTGGATCATGCTTTACAAGCTTATCTGCCATCATATATGCATCAGCGGTTCTGCCGGCTTTGTTGTAGAGCATCATTAATTCTTCCATTATTGCTGTGTTGTTGGGAGATTTCTTAAGCTTACGTTCATTATCTAAAATCTGAATAGATATGGATGACATATCATCTTTCTCCACCGTTGAAGCAGCAGTTTTATCATCTATAACTCTGCTGCTGGCAGATTTACTTGACATCTCATGGCTTTCATATGAACTCGGTGAGCCAGGTGTGGATTGTGATTCCAAAGATTTTTCAATTTCGCCTGCAGTTCCTTTTCTAAAACCGCTAGAACCATCCATTATAGCGCTTTCTATGTCAGCAGATCTGGGCGCTGCCATGCTTGCATTAGGATGAGGATCCTGTGCACTGTAACTGTAAGACTGCACAAATCGCTTGGGTGATGGTGATTTTTTGGTTAATGCCTTGGAGGAACCTCCACCGGGTCCCTTGCTTGAATAACTGTATGATACTATTGCTTCATCATCATTTTGTATGGAAGAGTCGATATGACTCTTTGATGAGGTCTGTACAGTATCATCGCGGACAATAGTTTCGGAAGGCGCTTTCTTATCAATTGCTGCAGATTTTAAGGGCTGCGTTGTCGTTTTTGGTTTTTTCAAACTCGGCGTACCTGGATATTTAACAGCAGCAGCAATTTCCTGCTCGATTTCTCCATCAGGAATTGCACTTTTTGCAGCTATTTTATCTTTTTCGGAGTCAGGTTGGTTCTCATCATGAATTTTTGCTTCTATAGCTGATTCTTTCGGCATTGTTGCACTGCTTTGAATTGCTCTTTCAATGTTAGGGTCCTGAGAATCGTTGGTATAGAACATCATTATACCGAATACTGCAAATAGCAATACCGCAGCAGCCGCCGATATTCCAGGAAGCTTGGTATACCATAATGGTTTGCGTATAGGTTTATCCCCTGCGATTTCTGCAAGCACACGATTTCGCATTCCGGAGTCAGGTTCCATCTGTGGATATTCTGTTTCTTTTAGAATACCCATCATCTCAATCACGGTATCCAGCTCTTTACTGCATTTATCACACTTGTTTATGTGTTCAGCCATTTCTTCCATTAATTCTGGTGGAAGATCGCCTTCTGCATACGGAACTATTAAATTTTGATATTTATCACAACTCATATCATTTATCTTTTATCAACCATTTTAATTGGGTTTTTAGGGACTTGCATGCATAGTGAAGCCTCGACCATACTGTTCCTGTTGAGCATTCCAATATTGATGCAATCTCATCGCATGAGTAATGCTCATAATAATGCAGCACTATTACAAGCTTCTGCTTTTCTGGCAAAGATTCTATAGCAGTTTTTATAGCCCTGCTCCGCTCATTTCGCTGCAGATTCGCAAGTGGAGATTCTGATTCATTAGCAGCTGCAACATCAGCTAATCCTGTATCCTTATCATCAAACGAAAGCCTGGTTTCCTTTTTCATGCTCTTAAGCCGTTTAATGGTTGTATTAACAGTTATGGTATGCAGCCATGTGGAAAACTTGGCATTTCCTTTAAATCCGCCTATAGCCCGCCAGGCTGATACGAATATATCCTGAACGATGTCATCTACTTCATCGCGTTTATAAATCATTCTTGAGACAATTCCATATACCATACGTTGATGTTTATCCACCAAATCGCCAAAAGCCTCGGTGTCACCCGATTGCGCTCTGAGAACGAGTTCACGATCGATATCTGCTGCAGATTCCGATTCTGAATTTGAACTCGAACGTTCTGCTATATTTTCTTTTTTGGTTGCATCATCAATCTGATTTGGCATATGGTGATTATCTGCAATAATATATTAAGTATTTGCAGCTCCCATCAAATCCTACCAAATATACGATTTATATGCAACAATTATCTGTATAAAGTTGAAAATTTCCAAAAAAAACATCTGGTTCATATGTTTAGAACCAGATGCATTCAAAACCTTCAAAAATATTATAAATATTTATTGCATTTACTTTTTAGATGATGCGAAGTTCTTGATTTTCCACATATCTGCTATTATCTTTGGAACATCTGTATTATCTATTACTCCGCTGAATTTGTTCGCCTGCGGACCTTCTGCAAATAGCGGAATATTTACAGCTGTATGACCAGTTGATGCAAACTTTGCCCCTATTTTCACTCCGCTTCCTTCCTCTGGATAAACAACGTTCAATCCGCCTGTTTCATGGTCTGCGGTTACAATAACAAGTGTATCTTTTCTTGCACGGGCAAATTCTAATGCTTTACCAACTGCCTCATCAAAGTCCTTCATCTGTTTTAGTGTGCCTTCAGCATCATTTGCATGGCACTTAGTATCTATCTGTCCGCCTTCAACCATTAGGAAGAATCCATCTTCATTCTCGCTGAGAAGCTCTATTGCTTTGGATGCCATCTCAGCAAGCGATGGTTCGGGTGCAAATGTTGTGAGATAACCCATTTGAAACAGTCCAAGAATCTTACCGCTTTTAACAGACATCATGGCATCTCTGGTAAGAGCTATTCTGTATTGTGCATTTGCAGCCTCTGTTAAAAGGTCGCGCTCATCAGATCGACCGCTGCCAGGCGTTGACTTTGGCAGGAAATTCGATCGTCCGCCTCCCATTATCACATCGATTTTGTTGTCAAGATATTGGGGTGCAATATCCGCTTCTGAGCCGCGGTTTTCAACATGCGCTCCAAATCCTGCTGGAGTTGCATGTGTGATGGTGGTATTGGTAACAAGTCCTGTAGCTTTTTTTATCTTGCTTGCTGCTTCCAATATGGTTTCAACCTTTGTACCATCAGGAAGTGTACTTATCATTCCGTTGTTGGTTTTATAACCTGTTGCTAGAGCGGTTGCTGCAGCAGCTGAATCGGTAATAAATGTATCTGCCGACTGACTCATAACTAAAGCAATTTGCGGCATTGTTTCCATATTCAGTAGTTTGCCGTCATTTAGTGATAATCTTGTGTATGTTATATGCGCTAATCCCATACCATCGCCAATCATCAAAATAATGTTCTTTGGCGCTTTAGCTGCAAATGCAGACCCGCAAATAAACAACACCAACAATAACGAACTGATAATACTTAATTTTCTTGAATGTCTCATCTTTCTTTACCTTTCCTATATATTACTGTTTTGATTTATATAATTCATAAAACATCTTGAGCGGTGCACCGCCAAAACTTATAGCCAACCATATAGCTTCATTTATCTCATCATCGGTTACACCTAACTGCTTTGCTTTGTTTATATGAATTTTTAGACATGGTTCACATTTGGAGAGAAGCGAAAGCGCTATTGTAATAAGCTCCTTGTTTCTAACCGATATGGCTCCGTCTGTCATTACTATACCCATAAATGTTGAAAAACTATCCCCCGCATCCGAATTTGTATCTGCTGCCAATGGTGATTCGCAGCACGATTCATTATTTGAGTTAGAACAGCAGCAAGAAATATCCTCCATATTTTTCTCCTTGTTTATCTTATGGATTTTGTCTGACTCTATAGTATCCCCGTCATTATAGACGTATATCACGCCTGAGTCTGAATCGGTGATTTTACCAATTATTGCAGCTGAATCAATCCCTTTCTTGTTCAACTCTCTTAAAAGGATATCGGCTTTATCAGCGCAAACCGATATCAGCAATCCGCCGGATGTTTGCGGGTCATACAGCACACTCAGCAGCTCATTGGGAACATCATCCGCAGCTCTTACATATTGCGACGAATGCTCCATATTCCTCTCAATCCCGCCGGATATCATTCCCTGCAGCACATAATCAGAGACCCCTTCAAATATAGGAACTCTACTGATATATATCTCTGCCGAAACCCCGCTTTGACTAACCATCTCTCCAAGATGCCCAAACAAACCAAAGCCTGTAACATCAGTTGCGGAGTTTACCCCAATTTCCAACATTGTCTCGGCAGCCTTCTTATTCAGCTCTGTCATTGACTTTGCTGCTGCTGATTTTGATTGTTCCGATGCTTTGCCAAGCTGGTTTGCAAAGCTTATTATGCCGGTTCCTAACGGCTTAGTGAGAATAAGCAAGTCTCCGGACTGAGCATTGCTGTTTGTTATTATTCTATCTGGATTGATCAATCCTGTTATGGAATAGCCAAGCTTGGGTTCTTTATCATTTATACTGTGTCCGCCGGCAATAACAGCGCCTGCTTCCTTCATCTTATCCATTCCACCGCGAAGCATCTGAGTCATTACGCGAGGACTCACTGTTTCTATAGGGAATGATATGATAGATAGAGCAGTAATAGGCTTTCCTCCCATTGCATACACATCGCTAAGTGAGTTTGCTGCTGCAATCTGCCCAAATGTATATGGATCATCTACAACAGGCGTAAATACATCAACAGTTTGAACTAATGCCATATCGTTACTTATGCAGAATACGCCTGCATCATCGCAAGTATTGGAGCCAACTATCAATCGGGGGTCAGATATCTCTGGAAGTCCGTCCAGCGCTAATTTAAGGTCATTTTGGTTGATTTTAGATGCACATCCGGTTTTTTCTACAAGAGTTGTTAAGTCAACCTTTTCAACCGCCTGATGTTCTCTTTCACCCGCACAGGGACAGATATCTTTTTCTTTGAATACATCGCAGGGGCAGCTTTTTTTGGGATTGCAGATGCAATGACCAAGCTGCATAGAGCGCTTCATCACCCGTTTTCGCTTTTCAACATCTATCATTATAAAATCCTTAGTTTAGGAATTATTATCTATATTATAACATTATTATAAATAAAAAAGGCAGAACCACATTTAAAAAGTGATTCTGCCCTGCATTTGCTTAAATTAAAGAGTTACTTCTCTTCCTTCAGCTGCTGACTTATAAATAGCATCGAGTATTCTTACTATTTCAAGACCATGTTCACCCGTAGATATTAGCGGAGCGCCTTTAGTGATGCAGTCAATGAAGTGACGAATTTCCATCAAATGCCCTTCCTGTGCAGGAAAACTTGGCGCTATATCGGTTTGTGCACCATTCATATCTGTATATATCCTTAGTGGATCAAGATCTGCACCGCCCTTGGTTCCGCATAGTGTGGTGAATATTTTCTCCTCTTTAATATGCGATGCCCAGCTTGCTTCAAGCATTACGGTTGCACCTGTATCCAGCCGTATAAATGCTGCCGCCAAATCTTCTACATCAAAATCACCTGTTTGCTCAGCTGTGCTCCAGCTGCCTGCTCCATAAGGTCCGAATTTTGCATAGGTGGCGCCGGTTGCAGTAACTGCCTTGGGGTTTCCCATAAGCCAGAGTGTAAGATCAAGCACATGAACGCCAATATCAATCAATGGGCCTCCGCCTGCAAGACTCTTCTTTGTAAACCACGACCCTATTCCTGGAATGCCTTTGCGTCTTATCCAGCCTGTTTTTGCAAAGTATATCTCTCCAAGATCGCCATTCTCAATAAATCTTTTCAATACTTGGGTATCACCGCGAAAACGATTGTTGAAAGCAGTCATAAATAGTTTGCCTGCTTTCTTAGATGCTGCTACCATCTCTTCACCCTCTGCAGGTGTCATTGCAAGAGGCTTTTCACATATAACATGCTTCCCGGCATTGAAAGCAGCAATTGTCATTGGAGCATGAAGCGCATTTGGTGTGCAAATGCTTACTGCATCTATATCGCTTCTGTTTAGCATCTCAGCATAATCGGTATACACATTAGCAATTTCATATTGTGCAGCACATGCCTCTGCTCTCTCAGAATTAATATCGCATACAGCCACTACTTTGGCTTCCGGGCATCTTTTATACCCCTGTATGTGATAGCTGCCTATACCTACGCCAACAACGCCTACTCCTACTTTTTCATTCTCAGCAATCAATTCTTCCTCCCATATTGCATCAGGTTTGTCAATGCAATTCATATAAAGCATTGTATCATTCATCAATATATTATGTAAATGCTTTGATATTCATTAAACAACCTACTATAATGAATATATACGGAATATAAAGGAGAATATTATGAATGCTTTGGAATGTATGAAAACCCGCAGAAGTGTGAGACAATTTGAAGATAAACCTATACCAAGAGAAGTGATAGAGGATATAGTGGATTGCGGACGCCTTGCTGCTTCAGCCATTAATATTCAACCTTGGATATTCATTGCTGTGCAGCACGAATCTAGAAGGAAATCAATAAGTGAACTTACCGATTATGGGAAATTCATAGCCGATGCACCATTGTGTATTGTAGTGTTCTGCCACGATTCAAAATACTATCTGGAAGATGGATGCGCTGCCACCCAAAACATTCTGAATGCTGCAAAGGCACATGGATTGGGCTCTTGCTGGATTGCAGGAGATAAAAAGGAATATGCAAGCGCTATCGGAAAATTGCTCAATCTACCAGATGATTGCAAGCTTATATCGCTCATTGCAGTAGGATATCCTGCTCAAACCCCAAATCCGCCTAAAAAGTCGTTGTCAGATGTTTTGCATTGGGAATTATATAACGACCGATAAAAGGGTCTGAGAGGGATTTGATAATGAGTTTTAAATATGGAGCATTGTTTGATATGGATGGAGTTATCGTGGATAACTCCGATTTCCATATCAAAGCATTTGAGGTATGGAGCAATGAAAAGGGCATACCTTTTGACAAAGAATTCTTTAAGGCTAAACTATTTGGACAACAGAATGCAGATATATTTAAAGCGCTTACCGGAAAAGAAATGTCGGAAGATGAGGTGGAAAAAGAAGGCGAGTATAAAGAATCCATCTACAGGAGATTATATGCTAATAGTATCACACCGTTGAATGGACTAATAGATTTTTTGAAAGACCTTAAAGGCGAAAAGTTTGGACTCTCAATAGCTACATCCGGTCCGAATGAAAATGTTGAACTTGTAACCAAAGGAATTGGTGCAGCCGAATGTTTTGATGCCAAAACAACAGCCAACGATACCAAGAAAGGCAAACCAAACCCGGAAGTTTTTCTGTTGGCTGCAAAAAAGCTTGGTATACCGCCTGAACGGTGCGTAGTGTTTGAAGATTCGCCGGCGGGAGCAAAAGCTGCGAAAAATGCGGGATGTGCGTTGGTTGGTGTGTCTACAACACATTCACAGCTTGATGAGGCATCATTTATGATAGCTGATTTTACTGCTGTAACTGCCAAGGATATAATGGATTTGATTGATGACAATCTGAAGAATAAATAAACATAATTACTCTGTTGATTCGTTTTTTTATTGAACTGCATCGTTTAATTTGCTATCATATTCATGGATGATTTTAGCTGTATATACATCATATGCTGCTATGTTTTTATTATATACAATTCTTTACATTTGGAATATAAACAAGATTATTTAGTTTTTGTTGATTATAAAAAGGACTGATTATCAATTTATGCAAAATACAGTTTCTATAAAACAGAATATTGAACAAACAAGAGGAAATATTGTTGCAAATCCATATTTTAAGCATGATAATATCTTGATTTATAACAATGACATTTTGAAGATTACTGATATTCCAGACAACTCCATTGATTTAATTGTTACCTCCCCGCCATATAATGTTGATATACATTATAACTCTCATGCTGACAATCTTTCATATGAAAATTACTTGGAGTTTACAGAAAAATGGATTAAAAAATGTTATGACCTTGCTAAAAGTGAAGGACGCTTTCTGCTAAATATTCCACTTGACAAAAACAAAGGCGGACAAAGGTCTGTCGGCGCTGATGTTACCGTTATAGCTAAAGAAATTGGATGGAAATACCATTCTACAATCATTTGGAATGAAGGTAATATATCTCGTCGAACAGCTTGGGGTTCTTTTATGTCTGCTTCTGCGCCATATGTTATTGCACCAGTAGAGCTCATTCTTGTGTTATACAAAGACAGTTGGAAGAAAAATACTGGTTCTCGCAAAAACGACATAACCAAAGAAGAATTTATGAGTTGGACGAATGGTGTTTGGTCTTTCAGTGGACAGAGCAAAAAAGGAGCAGGGGGGGCATCCTGCACCATTTCCAATTGAACTTCCTCGCAGATGTATTAAACTCTTTAGTTTTGTAGGAGATACTGTTTTAGATCCATTTATGGGCAGTGGCTCAACACTCATTGCATCATACTTGCATGGAAGAAAAGGCATAGGAGTGGAAATAGACGAAAAATATTGTAATATTGCAATAAATCGCCTTCATCAAGAAGCTAAAATTGGACAGATGAATCTATTATAATATACGATGAAAAAAAACATTACGCAACTAGATATAGTTATGGAGTTTTATTATAAAAACCCTGGTCGTGAAATAAGCCATCCTGAAGTTGTAGACTGGGTAGTTGATGAATACAAAAGAAGAACAGGAAAAATATTTCGCGACCCAGATAGAGCTATTCACAAGTTAGCTCAAAATGGAACATTGATCAAAATAAAAAAGGGTGTTTATAAATATGATCCTGATAGTGTAATCAATAGAGAGTTAGAAGATTTTACCAGCGCTCAGAAAAGAATGATTCTTGAGAGAGACAATTATAAATGCGTAGTTTGTGGACTAGGCCCAAAAAATGGTGTTGAATTACATGTAGATCACATTAAACCAAAGGATCTTGGTGGTAAGGCAACCATTGAAAATGGTCAAACACTCTGTTCGCAACACAACTTCATTAAGAAAAATTTCAATCAAACAGAGACTGCAAAGAAAATGTTTGTAAATCTTTTAGCATTAGCAAAAAAAGAAAAAAATAAAGAAATTGAAAAATTTTGTCTGGATATTTTAGAAATATATGAAAAACATAAAATAAATGGGCATATAACCTGGGAAAAATAAACATAATCAAATGAAAATAAGTATCATGCATGATACTTAGAATTTTTTAACTATCACAAAACCAAAATTTTGATACTTAGAAACTGATGAATTGCAAAAAATCAGCACAGGATTTATTTCTCCGTTGACTGTTGATATCTTGGCAGCAATCAACACTTCCTATAAATATCATCACAATTACCCCGAGCAATTAACTCATTGGAAGTTATCCAATCAGTCTGCCATGAAAGGATTTATATGGGGGATATAAGAATATGCACAAGCGGATTTAGTTTTAAAAGCTGGAAAGGCAAAGTGTATCCGGCGGATATCAAAGATAGTCAGATGCTTTCTTATTATGTTAACCAGTTCCGCTTTGATGCCTTGGAATTGAACTACACATATTACAGATTGCCATCACAAAAGGGAACAGCGTCCATGGTAAAGCAGACCCCTGCCGGTTTTGTATTCACGGTAAAGCTTTTTGGCGGCATTACTCATGATCCGTGGAAGTCATTTCCGCCTGCATCAATAGATAAGTCGCTCTGCAAAAGCTTTATAGAAGGCATAAAACCGCTCATCGAATCAGGTAAACTGGGATGTGTATTGGCACAGTTCCCAAGCAGCTTGTTAAGAAGTCCGGAAGCGTGGGGATACCTCCTCTCTATTCCGCAGGAATTTCCAAACATTCCGCTTATATATGAATTCCGCAATAAAGGATGGGTTTCTGAAGAAACTGTTAAGCTGCTGGAATACGCTGAGATTGGGTTATGTGTGGTAGATGAACCGCAGATAGGCTCGCTTATGCCAATATTTCCCAAGGTTACCAGTCGCATTGCATACTTTCGGCTTCATGGCAGAAATAAAAAATGGTATAAAAATCCGGATGAGCGATACAATTACAGATACAGCAGAGAAGAGTTGAAAAGCTTTTTGCCTATAATACAGAAAATGAGAGAAGAGAGCGAAGTAATATATGTTGCGCTCAATAATTGTGATGATGGAAATGCTGTAATCAATGCCAAGGAGCTGAAAGAGCTTCTTGGTATTGAATCTACACACCTGCAGTTTCAGCCTGTGTTATTTGATTGACCTTATCCTCCAGGCTCCGTTTGTTCATCTGTATGCAGGGCTTCTATTCCCATAATGATAGACGCAGATGCAGCAATCGCTGCGGTTTCCGTTCGAAGTATCCTTCTTCCCAGTGATGCTGATAAAAGCCCGGATTCCTTTGCCCTGAATACTTCTTCTGGAGCAAATCCGCCTTCCGGGCCAATAAACAGAAAAATCCGCTCTTTCATCGAAATCTGAGGAATCAGGCTGAGTAAAGAGACCCGAGCATCTTCTTCCTCCCATGCAATAATCCCATTCCCTGCCGCTATTTCTAATCCATGGCTGAATGACAATATCCCGCTGATTTCTGGGACTTTCACACGTCCGCACTGTTCCGCCGCCTCAACGGCAATAGCCTGCCATCTGGAAAGCTTATGTTCAATTCTGTTGGTGGAGATATCTGGTATAGATCGCTCTGTGTTGATGAAAACAATCCTGTAAACTCCAACTTCTGTGCACTTTTGAACTATCTGGTCCGACCGTTCACCTTTTGGAAGTCCTTGAATTAGAGTAAGCTTTACATTAGATTCGGTGTTTGGGTTATATGAGCGAAGTATTCTGCCGGATGATTCTGAATCAAGCTCTACCTCAAATTCTGTTCCGGAGCCATCAAAAACGCTTACCATTGAACCGGCTTTCAATCTTAGAACATTTCGAATCTGTCTTGATTGCGCATTGGTAAACTGCACAGTGTCTACACTTATTCTATCTGGCGTAATGAAAAATCTATTCATATCGAATTCCATCGCATATAGAAACTGCCCCAAACCTTGTATTGACTGGGACAGTTAAGCTCTCTTTCTATAACAAATGTCAATCGGCTTTTACAGCGGATGCCATAGATTTGCCAAGCTCACGGCACTTTTCTAAATCAGCGGGAGTCGGCTGCCACTTTGCACGATATCCATCTGCGGCTTTTGCAATGCCGGATTTCTCCAAGTGTTCCTCAATTAGTTTAACTGATTCGCCGCTCCAGCCGTATGATCCAAATGCTGCGCCTATCTTGTTCTGGAATTTCATTCCTCGTATGTCTTCCATAATTGGCGCCATAGTTGCCAGATACCCGTTGTTAACGGTTGGCGAACCGATTATTATCGCCTTAGCCTTGAATATCTCCGTAACAATGTCATTTCTATCCGTAATTGCTACATTAATAAGCTTATTGCCAACACCTTCAGATGTCAAACCGTCGCTTATTGCTTCAGCCATTTTGCGGGTAGCATCCCACATTGTATCAAAAAGAATCAAAGCCTTCTTTTCAGGCGCCTGCTTAGTCCATTCTATATACTTCTCAACTATTTGTATTGGATTATCCCGCCAGATTACCCCGTGACTCGGAGCTATTATATCTATCGGCAGATTCATGGCAAGTATTTCATCTATCTTTCTTGCAGCCAGTTTGCTGAAAGGAGTTATGATGTTGGCATAATATTTAATTGCCTCATCATACAGCTCCTCGTTATTAACCTGATCGTTAAATCGATACTCCGTTGCATAATGCTGACCGAATGCATCGTTAGACATTAGGATGTTATGCCCGGTGAGATATGTGAACATGCTGTCGGGCCAATGTATCATCGATGCTTCAATAAATACAAGCTCATTCTGTCCAATGTTTATCCTGTCTCCGGTTTTTACCACTGTATAGTTCCAGGATTTATGATAATACCCCTCAATACTCTCTGCACCCTTGCGTGATACTATCAGCTGCGCATTAGGTGCAT
>JAPXND010000015.1:0-29715 GCA_033808695.1 Armatimonadota bacterium | reverse complement strand
TCTCACTATCTCTTTAACATCATGAACACGAACAATATTTGCACCGTTGTTTACACCCAATGCTACAGTGGCTGCCGTACCCTCTACACGCTCAGAAACAGATAAACCACCGGTTGCTTTACCAACAAACCCCTTGCGCGATGTTCCGATTAGTATTGGAAAACCTAAGGATTTAAAATCAGAAAGTCTGTTTATTATTTTAAGATTATCATTTATTGTTTTTCCAAACCCTATACCGGGATCTATAATAATCAGCTCTTTCGGCACACCAGCATTTACAGCATCCTCAGTTCTATCTCTAAGGAAAGCCATAATATCTGAAATAAGATCCGAATATTCGGGAGCGGATTGCATTGTAGCAGGCTCACCCTGCATATGCATCAGAATAACTGGTGTTTTCTTTTCAGCCGCCAATTCGCGCATTTCTATCGCTGCAAGTCCTGCAATATCATTTATTATAGACACACCGGAATTAATAGCTTCCCTTGCGACTTCTGCTTTGTAAGTATCAATAGAGATAGGAACATTAACTTTGCCAGCTATTTTCTCTATGACCGGCATTATCCTTTTTAGCTCATCATCAACTGTTACAGGATCTGATCCAGGTCTGGTAGACTCCCCTCCTATATCGATAATATCCGCGCCCTCTTCAACCATTTTTATAGCATGTTCAATTGCATTTATAGGATTTTCATATCTTCCGCCATCGCTGAATGAATCAGGATTAACATTTAAAATACCCATAACAAGCGTACGGCGATTCATTTCACTATACATGGTTTTAATGCAATTGCTGATAAATGGATTATCTGGAATTTGGATGTTATCGCTTCTGTAGTTGTCTATTGCTGAGCGGATTTCATCAGCAAGATACTTCAAACCAAATGGCTGCGCTCTCAAATCAGATAACACTTGCGCAAACTGCTTTAATGTACCCATCAGCAAGCAGCTTGATCGTTCTTCCTTACAGATTATTGCATCTCTGTGAATAGCACAATCTCCACCTTTTGACAGCATTTCTTCCTTAAGAATCAATACGGCAGGAGTGCGCAGACCATCAACTTTTACAATGAAATGCTGCGCTTTACGGATCATTTTTTCTATTCCTGCTTTTTCAGCGCCAATTTTAGCCATCTCTGCTTTTATTTCATCTTCACATCTTGATGTGTAAACACGCGCATTATATCTTGTTTTTCTTAAGTTATCAGCCATTGCAGCTTCCCATATTAGTTATAAGCATGGTGATTTCCATCTGGAGATACATTTGGAAGGTTATCAAAAGATATCTGCTTAAGAAGATTAATTCCTGTATAGCTGAGATAATAACCACGCTCACTCAAGGCAGATTCCAAATCTCTCATCAGTTTAGTTCTAAATACAAAATCTTCTACTGCCAATGTAATTATGTTTCTTATCTGAAAAGAATCAAGTTCGTACAGTGCATTTTTTGCTTTCTCTTCCATTTCATCGTCTGGATTGTTGTTAAGAACATGCACAAGTTCTCGTATTGCAGAGCTTACTTCGCCCATCTCATTGTATATATATGCTCTTTTGTAATGATTTTCAGCAGAATGAGGTTCAAGTCTGATAAGCTCATTGACTACTCTTAATGCGCAGTCTATTTCACCACTGTGAAGATAAGCAAAAAACAACACCTCTCTAGCCGATAAGCTATTTGGGTATATTCTCAAAAACCTTAAGGCATATTCTATTGTTTTAACATAATCACCTTTTGCAAGCAGAAGATCAAATATCATTTCATATGATTCTACATCATCATGTTTTTGTTCAATCGCCATATATAGATGGTTTAACGCATTGTTGTTGTCATTTTTTATTTTAAATAACTCTGCCATCTTTCGAAGAATTAAAGGCTGATACTGAGATAAATTCATGCTGCTGTTAAGCGTATTTATAGCATCATCAATCTTTCCATCGCGAACAAGATCGTCAATTCTTTCAAAGTTTTCATCTATTTCATGTATATTGCCATCAACTTTTTTATGATCTGGTAATTTCATTATGTTTTTAAATCCATTCTTCAAGGAATTGAGTGGGTTTAACATTTTTTGCCTTAATGTCATCAAGTGTCATATCACCAAGATATTTTTTTGACATGCAGCCTATTATTTCACTCTCAGCAATATCTACATTTTGCAAATGAGCTTGCTGTTCCACAAATCTATATATATTACTTAATGAGAGCAAATCTGGTTTAGTTACATTCATTGATACCTGCACTTGCTGAATAGAAACTAAATCAACACTGATTGCTTTTAATCCCGGAAGCAGATTCTTATTGCTTCTTATTTCTCTTACAATATTCTTTGCCATATTGATATCTTTTGAAACCAAATTTATATTGTATGCAACTAACGGATTTCTTGCTCCAATTACAGAAGCGCCAGCAGATGGATGAATATGATTAGGTCCGGCATCTGGTTTTCTGCTTCCTTCTAAAAGAATATTCTGCATAGATTCAAATCCGCCTTTTCGTATATCAGGAAGGTATCTATGCTCATCATTAAGCGCTGATTGTTCATAATAGAATATAGGAACCCCTAACTGTGCGATGAAATCCCCTATTCTATATGAAAGGTCAATACATTCCTGCATAATTGTGTTTTGTATTGGCGCCAATGGAATAACATCAACCGCACCAATACGCGGATGCGCCCCTTTATGATTACGTAAATCTATTAACTCAGTTGCCATTTTTACTGCTTCTTTAATTGAAAAGTATATTTCATTGGAATCACCTAATAGAGTTAAAACCATTCTATTATGGTTAACATCCCATGAATAATCAGCTATAATCGCTGATGAAGCTTCTTTTGCAGCTTTTACAATTGATTCAATTGTTTTAGTATTCCTGCCTTCACTGAAATTTGGAACACATTGAATTATTTTTTTCATTGCTGTTAAAAAAATGACCACCTTGTTATTTGGTGGTCAGTAAAAATATGCAAATTTTACCTGAACTTAAATAACACCAGGTTTTAATGTAGGATTACCTTCAATCGTAGGAGTAGATTGAGAGTTATCCGTCGTTTGCAAATCATCAGGATCTCCATCATCCTTACTTTTGCCATATATCAACTCTTCAAATTCTTTGCGTTCAATTGTCTCGCTTTCAATAAGTACCGTTGCAATTTGAATCATTTTATCTTTGTTCTCAATTAGAATCTTTTCTGCTCTGGCAAAAGAATCATCAATTATACGCTTAACTTCACGATCAATTTCTATTGCAATCTGCTCACTGTAATTGCGATCTTCCATAATGTCGCGGCCAAGAAAAGGATTTGCATGTCTGCGCCCAAGTGTAACGGAACCAAGGGTTTCACTCATTCCGTATTCACAAACCATTGCTCTTGCGATAGCGCTTGCTCTGTCTAAGTCATTTGTGTTGCCGGTTGATATTTCATTAAACATCAGACGCTCGGCAACTGTTCCTCCAAGCAATCCGGCAATATCGTCAAGAAGCTCACTCTTAGTTGTGAGATATTTATCCTGAAGTGGCAGTTGCATGGTATATCCCAATGCCATTCCGCGCGGCAATATTGATATTTTATGAACTGGATCTGCAAGCGGCAGCAATTCCAACACTATTGCATGACCTACTTCATGATATGCAACCATCTCTTTTTCTTTTTTATCCATAAGACGGCTTTTGCGTTCTGGCCCTGCAATTACACGGTCAATTGATACTTCAAACTCATCGTTGCTGATTTTTGTTTTCTCATGTCGGGCAGCCAACAATGCAGCTTCGTTTACAAGGTTTGCAAGATCGGCGCCAGAAAACCCCGGTGTTCTTCTTGCAAGACTATTTAGGTCAACATCACTATCTAAGGGTTTGCCTCTTACATGCACCTTTAGTATTTCTTCTCTTCCTCTTGCATCAGGATTATCTACTACCACTCTTCTGTCAAAACGCCCAGGTCTTAGAAGAGCAGGATCAAGCACATCAGGTCTATTGGTTGCTGCAATTAAGATAACGCCTGCATTAGGGTCAAATCCATCCATCTCAACGAGAAGCTGATTAAGCGTCTGTTCACGTTCATCATGCCCGCCGCCAAGTCCAGCGCCTCTCTGCCGTCCTACAGCATCTATTTCATCAATAAAGATAAGGCTTGGTCTGTTTGCCTTCGCAGTTTCAAAAAGATCTCTTACACGTGATGCACCAACACCAACGAACATTTCTACAAAGTCTGAACCGCTTATATGGAAGAAAGGAACACCTGCTTCGCCTGCAACTGCTCGCGCAAGTAAGGTTTTACCGCATCCTGGAGGTCCAAGCAGTAAAACGCCTTTAGGTATTTTTGCACCAAGCGCCTGAAATTTTCTAGGATTTTTGAGAAATTCTACTACCTCTTCAAGCTCTTGTTTGGATTCATCTACACCGGCAACATCAGCAAATGTAACTTTAGGGACATTCTCTCCCACTCGTTTTGCCCGGCTTCGTCCAAACGACATTGCCTGATTTCCACCAGCCTGTGCTTGTCTGATAATAAGGAAATAAAACAGTGCAAGAAACAATAGCATTGGCACAAATGAAAAGATGAGGTTCTGCATCATTACTGAAAAAACAGGCATATCATATTTAAGTTTTACATTATGATCAAGCAAATCTTTTTCAAGGCGTGATTGTGCTTCCATTGAGGTTGGAAGAACTACCTTAATCTTTTTGCCTGTAGTCAGTTCACCAATGAATTGTCCTTCTTTGGTCCATTTACCTGATTGCACAAGATCATCTTTGATTTTCTGATAGAATTCAGAATATCCCATTACTGTAGGAACATCTTTTCTTCCCATCCCCGGTTTTAAAACATACATAACAACAAGGATTGCGGCTATCAGGAAAAGATATCTCGATACTTTATTCAAAAGGATTTCCTCCTGCTGCTTTACGATTAAAATTGACTAATTATAGCATAGTTCACGCTTACAGTAAACTTTTCTATATTATTCTTATCTGCAAATATTTTTTAGTGCTGTTTGTTACTTTCACAAAATCAGCCATTATTATTCCTGCTACCCATATCACTCCCGATTGATCTGCAACTACAGGAATATGCTTACGGTTACTCATTGGAATTTTTTTATCTGAAAATACATCCTGCAGCTTTTTGGAGCCTGACATGCCAAGGGGTTGGATTCTATCACCCGGAAGCCAATTGCGCACAACTAATGGCGGATTGATTTTATTTATATCAATTGTTATGCAATCTAGATTTCGGGATATTTCTGTTGATCCATCTCTATCAATTACAGCAGACTGCACTATTAAGCCTAACTCTGTAATTTCAATTACTCCCGGAATCTTTATTTCATGTGAATAAGATATTTCTTTTTGTTTATCATTAGAAATTCCAACTATCAATTTGTCATACATTTTTTCAACATCAATATTGTCTGGTAAATTAAGTATAAAATTCTTGTTTTCACCAATTAATTTAATAATATTATGTATATGTATGTAACCTATATCCTTTATATTGCCTTTGATTTTTCTTATGGACATACGTAATATTCGTCTCTGTATAGATAATGGATATTCCAAGAATTTGTTATGATCTAAAATTACGGAGTTTTTGCTGCTTTCTATAACAATATCAGCTAATGCCTTTTCTGCCTCAAGATTTAGATACGCAGAATCTTCTTTAGATAGTTCCGTCAGATGAAGTATTGATTCATCAATATCGCTTCTGAAATATTTCCTTAGATATGGAAGCAGCTCAAGCCTTATTCTATTTCTTGTATATACTGGAACAAGATTTGATGAATCCTGACGCGGTGCAAGACCAGTTTGTTTAATATATTTAATGATGTCTTTCCTGCGCACATCTATCAGTGGACGGATTATCTGGTTCCTTACAGGAGGAATACCCGCAAGTCCATCAATCCCTGTACCGCGGATATAGTTTATAAGTGATGTTTCTATCTGGTCATCTGCAGTGTGGGCTAAAGCAATTTTATTCGCTCCTATTGAAGATGCAGTCTTTGTAAGAAATTCATATCTTATTATTCGTGCTGCTTCTTCATGGGACAAACGCAGATCTTTACTGTATTGTGGAACATCAATTTTCTCTATAGTGAAACCGATTCCCAACTGCTCTGAAAGCTCCTTTACATATTCTGCATCACCATCAGATTCTTCTCCTCTAAATGAATGATTTAGGTGTGCTGCATGAAGCTTTATGCTGAGGCTTGACGATATACTTGCTAAAGCATGAAGTAGAACAACAGAGTCATGTCCGCCTGATACACCAACTAATATTGTCTGACCGCATTCAATCATTTGGTAATTGGAAATTGTGGCCAACATTTTTTCTACTAAAAAGGATTTTGGTTTCATTTTATAAGATTTTCTATAAGGCAACAGCCCTCATTAACAACAAAAGATGTTTCAGAAACTGCTCTCTCATCAAATGGAAGTATTTCAGAGTTTGATTCAAATGATGAATAAATGAGAAATGGAATTGGTTCATCAGTATGAGTTTTTAACGAAATAGGTGTAGCATGGTCAGGAGTAACTATTATTCTGAATTTTTCTACTGACCTCAAACCATCTAACAAGGTGCCTAACACCTTATTATCGATACATTCTATCGCTTCAATTTTCTTATCAATATCACCTAAATGCCCAGCTTCATCTGGAGCTTCAACATGAATTACAATAAAATCATTCTCTTTAAGAGCTTCAAGGGCATATTGTGCTTTACCAACGAAATTTGTGTCTAAAAACCCTGTTGCACCCGGAACCTTTATAACCTTCAATCCAGCTGCTCTGCCCAAACCGTTAACTAAATCTACAGCGGAAATTACTGCGCCTTTTAATCCTCTTTTCATTTGGAATGACGGCATACTCAGTGATTTCCCCTGACCCCATGGCCAAATCATATTTGCAGGGTTTTTCCCTTTATCGCGTCTTCTCTGGTTTATTGGATGATTATCCAAAACCTCCAAAGAATCATAAATCAATTGATTTAATATAGAATCACCATCACCTTGTGGAAGGCTTGGTTTAATAGGCTGACCGCTGATATTATGTGGAGGAACAGTTTTTGAATCCCATTTACCATTTCGCCAAACAAGTATATGTCTATAGCTTATTCCAGGATAAAACTTTATGCTGTTAGTTCCTATCCGTTTATTGATATATGTCATAAGCTCAAAAGCTTCTTCAGTGGTTACATGTCCGGCGGAATAATCCAACATGAAGTTCCCATCGCTTGTAACAAGGTTGCATCGATAAGCAACATCGTTTCTATCAAGTGGAATTTCCATGCTTACCGCTTCAATTGGACCGCGGCCTGTGTAGTATTTACGTGGGTCATAACCAAGAAGTGACATAGCCGCTACATCACTGCCTGGATCCATTCCCTGTGGAATTGTGTATACAGCGCCAACTCTGCCATGCGCAGCAAGATAGTCCATATTAGGCTTTTTTGCTATCCGCATAGGAGTCTTATTATCCAGATCCGGCAATGGTCTGTCTGCCATTCCGTCTGAAATCAGCAATATGTATTTTTTCGAATTATCAATAGACAATTATAGCGCTCCAGTGTATTATAGTCTTTTCCCGGTTATTCTATAGTATGCTTCTCGATATTTCTCACTTGTGCGCTCTACAACATCATCCGGAAGAACCGGCCCTGGCGGTTCCTTATTGAAATCAATGCTGATAAGCCAGTCTCTTACAAACTGTTTGTCAAAACTTGGCTGCGGACCACCTGGTTGATACGTATCAACATCCCAAAACCTGGATGAATCTGGCGTTAAGATTTCATCTATAACAATAATTCTATCACCTATTCTGCCAAATTCAAATTTAGTATCTGCAATAATTATTCCTTTTGATGCTGCATAATCTGCTGCAGTTTTATAGAGTATAAGACTTTTATCTATTATTATTTGGGCATCTTTATCACCAATAAGCTTCTTCATTTCATCCTGGCTTATATTAACATCATGACCGGAGTGCGCCTTTGTTGATGGTGTAAATATCATCTCTGGAAGCTTATCTGACTCTTTCAGATTATCAGGCAATGTTATGCCATTCATTTCAATGGTTCCGTTGTTACTTGCAAGCTTCTTATATTCATTCCATGCAGAACCTGAAATATATCCACGAACTATGCATTCAACTGGAAATCCTTCTGCCTTTTTAACAATCATGCTTCTGCCGTCTATAACATTCCTCAGCTCTGTAGAGTTTTCAGCTCCTGCAGCAGCTAATCGGGATATTATTTCATCTGTCTCAGCAGTGATGATGTGGTTTTCCACAATATCCTTGGTCAAATTGAACCAAAACAATGATATTTGAGTAAGCACTTTCCCTTTATCAGGTATGCCGTTTGGCATAATCACATCAAAGGCGGATATGCGGTCAGTAGCAATTACGAGCAATTCATTTCCGAGATCATATACATCTCTAACCTTTCCTGATATGAATTTTTTTAAACCACTTATGTTAGTTGATGTTATTACCATTAGTATTCCATTCCACTGTTAAACTCAAGTAATTATATTCAAATAATTCTCGTATCGGGCATTGAAAATTCTTTCATCAATGAAAACAATTTTATAAGTTGTTTTTTAATTTATTAAGATATTGAACAGCTGCACTGATGCAATTTATAAATTCAACACGCCTAATAACGCATCCATTGAAGCTGGTATCTGCGTTGGTGTTTGCGCGTTTTTAATAGCCTGATCGGGATCTTTTAACCCATGACCGGTAAGTGTGCAAACAACAACTGATTTTTCATTAAAATAGCCATTATCCGCCAACTTTTTCACTCCTGCAACTGATGCTGCAGATGCCGGCTCACAGAATATTCCTTCAAGCGAAGCAAGCATTCGGTAGGATTCGAGTATCTCATCATCGGTTACCATATCTATTAAACCGCCGGATTCATCCCTTGCTGCCTCTGCCTGTTTCCAACTGGCAGGATTTCCTATCCTAATAGCGGTTGCAATTGTCTCAGGAGAAGTTATTGGATACCCATATACAATAGGTGCAGATCCGGCTGCCTGAAATCCAATCATCTTTGGCAGATTAGCCGTTTTACCAACGGATTTATATTCATTATATCCTTTCCAGTAAGCTGTTATATTTCCTGCGTTGCCTACTGGGATTGCATGAAAATCAGGAGCTTTTCCTAATACATCGCAAATCTCAAATGCTCCAGTTTTTTGACCTTCTATTCGAAATGGATTCAATGAGTTTACTAAAGTAATAGGATAGTTCTCTGTTATCTCTTTTACCATATTGAGTGCATCGTCAAAGTTGCCTTCGATCTGTATGACTTTGGCGCCATGTATCATTGATTGCGACAGTTTTCCAAGTGCAATTTTTCCATTTGGTATTAGTACAATGCAATCTATACCGGCTCTTGCAGAATATGCAGCTGCAGATGCTGATGTATTTCCTGTTGAAGCGCACATTACCGCTTTTGACCCGGATTCCAATGCCTTGGATATAGCCATTGTCATTCCACGATCTTTAAATGATCCGGTGGGATTCAATCCTTCATATTTAACATATATAGTAAGATTAGGCGCAATCTTTGCAGCAAGGCGATCAACGCGTATTAAGGGTGTAGATCCCTCAAGAAGGGTTATAACAGGTGTTTTATCCGTTACAGGGAGATATTCCCTATATTTATCAATCAATCCAACCCGTTCGGACAGCATTTTATCATTATAATCTATCGGCATAATTTATTCCTCCACCCTAATCCAGTTGCACACTGCTGCAACTACTGGCAGCTTAGCTATCTGCTCTATTGCGTTTCTAAAATCAATCTCTACCACATCATGGGTTACCATGACTATCTCTGCTTTATCACCCTGGACATTCTTCTGATTCATAAGCGCTATGCTAACATTGTTATCACCAAAAATGCTTGCTATTGCAGCCAGAACCTTTGGCTTGTCTGAAACCAAAAGGCGAATGTAGTATCGAGTTACTACTTCATTAATATCATGAATTTCCCTTTTATCAAAGCATGTGCAGCTTATCTTTCCGTTTGACCCGTAATTGATGTTGCGTGCGATGTCAATTACATCACCGGCTACTGCACTGCCTGTAGGATGTGACCCGGCGCCGCGTCCATAGAACATAACATCCTGAACAAAATCACCCTTTACATAGATTCCATTATATACATTGTTTACATTTGCAAGAGGATGGCTGAGAGGAATTAATGTAGGATGGACTCTTGCTTCTATTTTCTCATCGACGTGCTTTGCAATTGCCAATAGCTTAATTGTATATCCTAACTCTTTCGCATATTCAAGATCCGATTGTGAAATTTTAGTTATACCTTCACAATACACATCATCCAAATTTATCTTGCTGGTAAAAGCAATAGATGCCAGAATTGCCAGCTTGTATTTTGCATCATATCCTTCTACATCAGAGGTTGGATCGAATTCTGCATATCCGGCTTTTTGAGCTTCTGCAAGAACATCGCTGAAATCGCTATTCTCTTCTGCCATTTTAGTGAGAATATAGTTTGTTGTGCCATTAACAATTCCTATAACCTCAATGATATTGTTACCGGCAAGAGAGGTTTTCATGGGATGGATTATTGGTATTCCGCCTCCAACGCTTCCCTCAAAGCAGAAATCAAGCTTTCTGTTCAGAGCTTCACTTAGCAGGTCAGATCCTTCTTTTGCAATAAGCTCTTTGTTTGCGGTTACAACATGCTTCCCATTATATAAAGCCTGAAGTATAAACTCTTTCGCTGGATGCACTCCCCCAATTAGTTCAATTACTATATCAACATCTGGATTTGCAACTACTTCATTTACATCAGATGTTAAAATGCTCCTGTCAAAATCAACCGGACGATTTGTTGTAAGGTCTTTATCAGCTATCTTAATAACTTCCAAGCGGGAACCTATTTTACGTTCAATTTCTTTCTTGTTATCCAAAAGAATTTTTAGTGCGCCGCATCCAACAACACCAAGCCCTATGATTCCTACATTTATTTGCGATTTCAATTCTAACCTCTTTCAATTATCATTCAACAATTGATGTATCTATTACTACTAATATTTCCCCTTGCTGAACAAGACTGCCGTTCTCTACAGGAACTGATATAACACGACCTGAAACCTCTGATGGAACTTCGCTAAACACCTTCATGGCTTCTATCATACCAACATGCTGCCCTGTTTCAATAAAATCACCTGTGTCCACATAAGGAGGTGAATCAGGTGAAGGACATCTGTAAAACACCCCCACCATAGGCGATATAATATTGAAATGATTCTGATTATCAGCCGTTATATCTGAATCATCATCTTCTATATGGTCTGTCTCTGAATCACCATCTGTTTCAAATGTTTGTTGTGCAGGATTAACAGATTGAATTTGCGATTGCTCCGCCTTAACAGTTATACAAAGACCACCTTTTTCAACGGTTAATTCGGTCAGCTCATTTTTTTCAACAAGTGAAATCAGCTTTTTTAGCTTTTCATAATCAATACACATAAAAGAATCAGCCTCATTTTTATATCATACTAACAGAAAAGTATATCATTGGGCTAAGAGTGATGTCAATTTTTACATTGTAGTGACAGAAGCTGATATCCTGTTTTGAATGCACGCTTACTATCTTCTCTGATGACAGAGTTGTATTCAAATACATTTCATTGTATAAAACTATAATGTTTTGATAAAATATAAACCAATAGATAGAAAAGGAATATGCAAGAGATGAGTCTCCCAAGCAGCATCAAACTTATAAGACCGAAGTCTCTGCTCAAGCAAGAGGAATTTGCTAAAAAACTAAAGGTTAACATAACAACAGTCAACCGCTGGGAGATTGCCAAATGCATTCCCAACATATCAACAATGAAGAATATCAGAGCATACTGTGAGAAATATGACCTCATCTATGACCTTGCTGAAAAAGAATGGCTGTCTGCAGGATTGGGGGAGAAATGAATCCTATCATCCCTAAAAATCAAATGACGGAAGAAGATATCAAACTCAATTACATCACCCCTAGTATTATAAATCGTGGTTGGGATGGCAAAATCACGATGGAAGCAAAGGTTACCGATGGTCGAATGAACCTGAAAGGCAACATTGCATCGCGGGAACCTGCAAAAAGAGCTGACTATATTCTGCATTTCACTAATGAATATAACCCTATTGCTGTTATTGAAGCAAAGGATAACAAACAATCTGTGTCGCATGGAATCCAACAAGCCATGGAATATGCCAGGATGATGGACATCCCGTTTGCATACAGCTCAAATGGCAATGCATTTTATGAGCATGATTTTTTTACTGGTCAGGAAAAAGAAATACCGCTTGACCAGTTCCCGACTTATGATGAGCTTTGTGAACGATATAAAGCAGGAGCTAACAACGGTCAAGGTTTAACTCAATTAGAAACAGATATTATCGCTCAGCTATACTATACAGGTACAGGTCAAAATGATAAATCACCAAGATACTATCAGCGTGTTGCAATCAACCGCGCTGTTGATGCAATTGCAAAAGGGCGGAAGCGTTTGCTTTTAGTAATGGCAACCGGTACTGGGAAGACATACACAGCATTTCAGATAGTATACCGTTTGCTGAAAACGGGCGTTATAAAAAAAGTTCTGTATCTTGCAGATAGAAACATCCTTGTAGATCAATCCATCCAGCAGGACTTTGCACCACTTGGAAATTCTATCCACAAGGTCAACTTCTCTAAAGATGACCCCGCCACCATCACTTCTCACGAGGTTTACTTCTCTCTTTATCAACAGCTTGCAGATAGAGAAGAGCAGAGAGATGACGATGATGATGACGGTGAGGCGGTATCCCGTTTATCAAGGCTTTTTAAGCCCGATTTCTTCGATCTTGTCATTGTAGATGAGTGCCATAGAGGTTCTGCAAAGAAGGACAGCAACTGGAGAAGTATTCTTGAATACTTCAGTTCAGCAGTCCAAATAGGTATGACAGCTACCCCCAAAGAAACAACATATGTTTCTAATATAGATTATTTCGGTGAACCTATCTATACCTACAGCCTTCATGAAGGGATTGATGACGGCTTCCTTGCGCCATTCCGTGTTATCAGTATCAATATCGATATTGATAGGTATTGGAGACCAGACAAGGGTCAGAAAGATATCTATGGAGATATAATAGAGGATAGAATATACAACAACAGCGATTATGATAAAAATATCATTATGGAAGACAGAGTTAATAGAGTTGCAGAGAGGATTACCGAATACCTGAAGCATACAGATAGAATGCAAAAAACAATAGTTTTCTGTCAAGATGAAGATCATGCACTGCGAATGAGAAATGCACTTATCAATCTTAATGCTGATATGGTTCAAAAAAATCCGGATTATGTTGTCCGCATTACTGGCAGTGATGACTATGGAAAAGATAAGCTTGACTACTTTATCTCAGTTGCCGAAAAATTTCCGGTTATTGCAACTACCTCAAAACTGCTGTCAACCGGTGCAGACTGCAAAATGACAAAGCTTATTGTTATTGACCAGAAAATAAACTCCATGACCGAGTTTAAACAGATTATTGGACGCGGTACACGCCTGAGAGAAGAAGACGGCAAGACTCACTTTACAGTAATGGATTTTCGTGATGCTTCGCGCCTTTTTGCCGACCCGGAATGGGATGGTCCTATCGAAATTATTTCCGACTTCGACCCTGACATCAAAAGTTCGGATGAATCTCCTGAGCACACCGAATCTGAGCTTGAGCTCGAACTTGAATCTGATCCGGAATCAGAGTGGACGCCAAAGCCTTATGTTGATGTTGATGGATGTCCAGTCTCTATTGTAAGAGAGACTGTTTCAATATATGATAAAGACAACAAGCTCCTCCGCAAGGAAAATATTATAGACTATACAAAAACCAATATACTCGGAACTTATGCTTCTCTTGACAATTTTATTCGTCAATGGACATCAGAACAAAAGAAAGAAAAAATTCAAGAATTGTTCCGTGAAAGAGGAATCGATCTTGATGCTTTGAAGATCGAGCAAGGAATGGAGGATGTTGATGACTTTGACTTCATCTGCCATGTTGCCTTTGACCAAAAGCCATTAACGAGAAAAGAACGTGCCAACAATGTTAAGAAACGCGATTTCCTCTCAAAGTACGGCGATGATGCAAGACAAGTGCTTGAAGCGCTTCTTGATAAATATATGAATATAGGCATCTATCAAATTGAAAGTATGGATGTTCTAAAGCTGGATCCCCTTAGGCAGTATGGCTCGCCGGCAAGGATTGTTGCAATGTTTGGCGGCAGGGCTGAATATCTTAAGGCGATACACGAGCTTGGGGAAGAATTATACAATATAGGATAGATTATGACCAATATAACGAATTTTGTAAAAAGAATAAGAGACATTATGCGCAACGATGCCGGCATAAACGGCGATGCTCAGCGTATTGAACAGCTTGCATGGCTCCTCTTCTTAAAAGTGTATGATTCAAAGGAGCAGGATTGGGAGATTGTTGAGGACAATTACGTTTCCATCATTCCCGAAAACTGCCGCTGGGCAAACTGGGCGCACGATGATAAATCCGGCGACGCTATGACGGGAGATACTCTCCTTGACTTTGTAGATAATACTTTGTTTCCGACCTTAAAGGGACTTAATGTAACGCCTGAAACACCTATAAAAAAATCTATTGTAAAAACTACCTTTGAAGATGCGAACCAATATATGAAAGATGGAGTCCTTCTTCGTCAGGTTGTCAATATCATCGATGATTTGGATTTAAGCGATTATGATGAAAGCCATGCCTTTGGCGAAATTTACGAATCTATTTTGAAAGAACTTCAAAGTGCAGGCTCGGCAGGTGAATTCTATACTCCTCGTGCTGTTACAGACTTTATGGCGGAGATGATTAAGCCTGAAATTGGCGAACAGATGGCGGATTTTGCCTGCGGAACCGGCGGCTTTATCACAAGCTGGCTGAAGCAGCTTGAAAAAAAGGTCAAAACCGTTGAGGACCAGGAAGCGTACAGCAACTCAATTTACGGCGTTGAGAAAAAACAGTTTCCTTATATGCTCTGCATCACCAATATGCTTTTACATGGCATTGATGTTCCAAGAGTTTATCACGATAACTCACTTCTTCGTGATGTGCTTGACTACACCGAAAGAGATCAGTTCGATGTTATTCTTATGAATCCCCCTTACGGCGGTAGTGAGAAGGCGGAGGTGAAAAATCATTTCCCCTCTGACCTTGCATCAAGCGAGACGGCAGACCTCTTTATGTCCGTTATCATGTACCGCCTAAAAAAGGGAGGGCGGGCTGCAGTTATCCTCCCTGACGGATTCCTTTTTGGACTTGACAACGCTAAGGTGAATATCAAGAAAAAGCTTTTAAATGAGTTTGATCTTCACACAGTGATCCGTCTGCCTGCAGGTGTATTTGCGCCATATACATCTATTACAACAAATATTCTGTTCTTCAACAACACAAATCCAACCGAGAACACCTGGTTCTATCGTCTTGACCCTCCAAAAGGTTTAGAACGCTTTTCAAAAACAAGACCATTCACATCAAAACACATTCAGCCTGCCATTGATTGGTGGAATAATAGAGTTGAAGAAATAGTAGATGAGCAGCCTAAAGCAAAAATGTTTTCTTATAAAGAATTAACCGAAACCCTTAATTATGATCTTGACCAATGCGGTTTTTTTACTGATTCAGAAAATGTAAAAGATCTTCCTGACCTTTTGAATGAATTACAGAAAGAAAAAATCAATTTGTCAGAATCCTTAGATGAGATAATGCTTCAACTTACTAACATTCTAGGGGGTATTAGTAAGTGACCCCACAGGATTTAAAAAGCAGTATCCTCCAATATGCCATTCAAGGGAAGCTGGTTGAGCAGCGGGCGGAAGAAGGCTCCGGCGAGGAGTTGTATCAGCAGATTCAGAGGGAAAAGGCAAAGCTTGTAAAGGAAGGCAAAATCAAGAAAGAAAAACCTCTGCCGGAAATCACAGAGGATGAAATCCCATTTTATATTCCAGAAAGTTGGAAGTGGGTTAGAATTGGAGAAGTATTTTCTTTAACTTTGGGACAATCACCCGCGGGAGAGTCAGTATCAGAATTTTGTGATGGTATTGAATTTCATCAAGGAAAAATTAACTTTGGTAACAAGTATCTTAATGTGTCATCACAAAAAACAATAGCGCCCAAAAGGATTGCACAACCTAATTCGGTTTTACTTTGTGTTCGTGCACCTGTAGGTATAGTTAATATAACCGACCGAGAAATATGTATTGGTCGAGGATTGTGTGCTGTACATCCTTTGGCAAATATGACAGTAGAGTTTGTTTATTATCTATTGGCGACATACGAAGACATATTTATTCGACATGCCACAGGAACAACTTTTGTCGCTATTACTGGAGAGGTGGTCAAAAATCAGGTAATCCCCCTCCCACCCCTTGCGGAGCAGAAACGCATTGTAGCAAAAATTGAGGAAATATTCATTTCTATTGATAAATATGCTCAAGCTAAGGAAAGATTGAAAAACCTGTCAGAAGAGATGCAGAAATCGCTGCTTCAGTATGCCATTCAAGGCAAGCTTGTAGAACAGCGAGAGGAAGAAGGCACCGGTGAGGAGCTCTATCAGCAGATTCAGAAAGAGAAGGCAAAGCTTGTCAAGGAAGGCAAAATCAAGAAAGAAAAACCTCTGCCGGAAATCACAGAGGATGAAATCCCATTTGATATCCCAGAGAGTTGGAAGTGGGTGCATTTAAATCAAATTGCTATAAGTGAACTTGGAAAAACTCTTGATAAAGCAAAAAACACTGGTGACATGTGTCCATACTTATGTAGTATCAATGTGCTTTGGTCAGGAATTAATCTTGATATAGTGAAAAAAGCTCGTTTCACTGAGGATGATAAAAAGAAGTATTTGCTGCAAAAGGGAGACCTTTTGATTTGTGAAGGTGGTGAAATTGGTCGCTCTGCTATTTGGAAAAAAGATATAGAAATGTATTATCAAAATGCTCTTCATAGAGTAAGATTCTATGGGGAACTTGAACCATATTATTTCAAATACCTTCTTGAGTTCTACAAAGCTGCAGGAATACTTAACAAATACAGTAAAGGAATGACAATAAAACATTTAGTGCAAAAAGCCCTGTATTCAATGTGGTTACCTCTTCCACCTCTCGCTGAGCAGAAACGCATTGTAGCAAGGCTGGAGGAACTCCTCCCGCTGTGCGAAAAGCTGAAATAGGCAGCAATTTTATAAAAGGAGATTTAAAAATGAGTTTATACGAAGGATATTTAACTGATGTTCCGGGAATTATTGTGGGGCACGCTCAAGATATGGTCGGAATGACCGGTGTAACCGCCGCAATATGTGAAAAAGGCGCCACAGGCGGAGTAGATGTAAGAGGCTCAGCTCCGGGAACAAGAGAGACCGACCTTTTTCAAGCTGAAAAGTCTGTTGACAAGATCCATGCAGTAGTTTTATCCGGCAGTTCGGCATTCGGACTCTCCGCTTCTTCGGGGGTTATGGATTATCTGGCGGAAAAAGGGGTTGGCTTTGAAGTTCAAGGGCAAATTGTCCCCATAGTTGCCCAGGCAGTCATCTTCGATTTAGCCATCGGAGACCCTGAAATCAAAGTCAATTACGAAATGGGACGCAAAGCCGCAGAGAATGCCTCTTCAAAAGAGAACAGACAGGGCAATGTAGGAGCCGGCACGGGCGCCACAGTGGGTAAAATCTTGGGCAATGAATTCGCCATGAAAACAGGCTTGGGTTCGGCATCAGTAAAGGCGGGAGATTTGATTGTTTCCGCCATGGCAGCCGTCAACGCCATTGGCGATATCTATGATTTTGACAATCAAATAATCGCCGGTGCCATCAATCCTAAAGGTCAAGGCTTTTTAAACACGGCAGAATATTACAAAAAATCGGCAGTAAAAATGGAACATGGCAATACCACTATAGGCATAGTTGCAACAAATGCAAAACTCAGCAAAGCGGAAGGAAACAAAACCGCACAACTGGCTCAAAATGCCTTTGCCAGAAGAATTGTTCCTGCACACACGGCCTTCGATGGTGATACGATTTTCGTTATGGCCACGGGAGAAATAGAGAGCGATATCACTCTTGTGGGAATCCTTGCCGTTGAAGCTATGGAAAAGGCCATAATAAATGCAGTCAATAGCGTAAAGGACTGAAAACCCCCTTAATACTGCGTTTGTTTATCCATAATCAGTTAAGATCGTTTTTTGACATATAACGCTGTTTCATCGCCTAAATTTGTTGGCTTTTTCCAGCTTGCAGCAGATTCCGATACTTCCCTGTTTGGCTCAATTATCCATCTGCCTGTTATGCAGTCATACCAGATCAAATCATAGAAACCAGGCTTTATCTTGTTCAATCCTACTGCGGCAGATTGTTTCGGTGAATATATAATGAAATTATCATCAGAAGCCAACACATAATCATCCGGATTCTCAGCAAGCTTATCATTCGGCGCCATGTTATAAAAGTCAGTGTTTTCCATAAATCGAACAAGATGCCCGCAATATTCCAAATCCTCTATTTTTGTATTTGCTATATCCATACCCAAAACCATTGAATAAGCGCCCGCCATCGCACACGACCATATCATCTTTCTCAATCGCATTCCCGATTTAAAATCAGCTGCTTCCGATAGATTTATGTTGTATCTGCCTTTAGCTGAATCCCATATTTTTAGAATTCCATAATGCAGCTCT
This sequence comes from Armatimonadota bacterium, assembly GCA_033808695.1. GTDB lineage: Bacteria > Armatimonadota > UBA5829 > DTJY01 > DTJY01 > JAPXND01. Next base: position 10,958 of record JAPXND010000015.1, on the reverse strand, counting down.
TCTGCAGTTTTTGCATTATACTGAACTGCGAACTGATTTATATTTGGATCTCCTGCCAGCCCCCCAAAATCCAATCCGTTAAGCTGATGCACCGCAATTGGATGATGCGCATCATTCTGCCTTATAATCGAAGCAATAGACTTTATCTGATCTTCGGTAAATACCTCCTCGTATTCCTCTGCAATGCACCAAACCAAATTTTGATGATGCTTAAATCTATTGACCAGAGCTGCAATGAATTTTGTTTCTGCATCAGATATTTTTTTGTTCCTGCGATTATCCCACACACGAGAGTTGTCATCATAAATAAAGAAGTATATCACAATATTGTTCCTGTCCATTTCGCTGAGCCAAGTTTCCCACTGCGACAGCGCTGCATCATTCAAGCCTTTGTTAGGATTATTATCAATAAATGGATTTTGCGTAGCGTCACCATCTCCCCCATGTGAGCGAATAGCCATAATATATATACAGTTTGCGCCTGTCCCCTTAAGCTTGTTGATTATTTCCATCTGGTCACCGGTACGTGTGCCATCACTATTTAATGTCCCGCGATACAAAAAACCCTCTGGGTCACCAGGTCCGCACATAAAAAACGGCAGTCCATTTCTTCTTGCAAACCATCTTTTATTTGTCTTATTAACAATAATGGCATTAGATGCGGATTCGATATCAACAACGGAGTCTTTAAGGAGCTTAATTGCCGTATTCTGAGATTCATTCCCGTTAATTTTAGATTCATTCCAGCTGACGATGATATCCAATGATGGAATTATAAACAGTGATACTTTTCCGCCATGCCCTAATGCTGCAAATGTATCTAAGGGTGCATCCTTCCAATTTCTGCTGCCGTTTCTATCTATGCCGTTTACCCACCAACACCAGCTATAACTTCCGGCATGATCACACTGGTCATCCGGAATCTTAGTAGATCCGATGGATCTTTGTTCTGCTATCATATCCGCCTTTATAGCTTTTGTTCTAGGAATATCGTTTGAGAGAGGATTGCTCTTTATCATTTTAGTAAATCCGCTGCTTATTAGTTGTTTGCCTTCCCAAACGCCATCATGCAAATACAGACAGCCGAACCGTGCAAAATCCCTAGGAGAGATAGCAAGTCTGCCTGGACGGTTATTTATCCCAAAGGAAAGAAATGTTGGGTTGTCTTCACAAGATATTGCATCTGTTAACACAGGATGAAGCAGGCTGCTGTCAATTGATTTGTAGTTTGTTTTATAAACTTTTAGAAACAGATTATCTATGAAAAGCGACATCTGAAAATCATTATAATCAAATGCTGTGCCAGGCATTTCGCTTACACCATAGCATGAAGTTTGATTTGCCAAATGCCGCCATGTGATATTCCTGTCCTTATATTCTAAATCAGGATTCAATTCGTTTAGCTTAGATTCAATTATGCTTACTTGTTCATCTACACTCTTTATTAGTCCTTTTTCAATGGCATTGAAAAGAAAATGAGCGTATACAGGCTTCGCTGCCGATGCAGCATCCGACCTCTTATTGTATTTCCCCCAATGGCAAACAATTCTCCCATGGCGAATTACACAGCCGTTTCCGCCAATATACTCCGCCGCCAATTTAAGCAATTGAGAATCCATGCCAACATCCTCAGGGGAGACTTCCAACCAGGTTTCTGCAGGATATGTTGTATACTCCGCATATATAATTGAACTGTATGACATTAAGAACATAACGAATAATAAAGCAAAAATATTTCTGATGGTATACTGCATAGCTATTCTCCTCATAAAGAACGATACTTATCATCAAGCAGATAATATAGATCTTTGCGCATTTGAGCAGATATGTATTCTGCCATAGGTTTTGCCTTAACTACAATGATTTCCTTCTCGCCCCACTGTATAATGTTCAAAATTCCTTCTTTCTGCATCGGAGCGGTAGTTTCCTCAAATTTCCTATCCTTGCCCGCATGGCGAAAAGATGGAATATACAGTCTATTTCCATCTTTGTCTATTGCATATAGATTCTCTTTGTATCCAGAGACAAAGAGCCCCGGCATGTTGTTCCACTCCTCAATACCGTGAAATGTAGTGTTGTAAAGCAGCGAAACTCCAAGCATTACAATGCATCCATCCCAGTCAACTATTCTGCCGTATGGCGACCTCTTGCTGCATGGTGTTTCATCCTTCTCATGGTCAACAACAAAATTCTTTGCTCTTTTGCCAATTGCTGCCACAGAGTGAGTGGGATGCAGACTGCGAACAGATTCACTGCGCCTGCGGACACATTCTGTAATCACACCTACATGTGACGGAGTAAGCACAACATCAAATACCGGCTGCCTGGCATTAACGATATCCCAAGTATGAGTAGGCACAGCTAGCATTCCATCTGAACCCACTGCATCAAGCAATGAATCCACAACATCATCAGGCGTACCCGGGCAGCTAATTGCCTTAAATGAACTATGAACCAGTATACATGACCCATTGATTATGCCATTATCATTCAGTGATTCTACTAGTGTTTTTTTCCAATCTGCAATGTTCTTTGGTATATTCAGCATTGATATATCCTTTACATATTTCGATAATTGCATTATAGTATTTCTGCTAATATTTGATTAGCAATTAAATAATAGTATACAATAATGCAAACAACTTGATTTTTTAAGAAATTAACAAAACCCTTATTAGAATACCCTGTTTGGAATTAATTAATCAAGGGTAACAATTATAAATAGCCTTATTTAAAAGAAAGGAATTTTTACAATGCTTAAATTTAAAAAATTGGCTATAACATTATCATTAATAATGCTGCTTGGAGCATCAGCTCTTGCAGCAACAAATGTAAACGTAACAATTAATGGTGATCTCGTAACTTTTACAGATACTGGTCCGATAATGGTAAACGATAGAGTTTTAGTTCCATTACGCGGCGTGTTTGAGAAAATGGGAGCTTCCGTGCAGTGGGATGCAGAGAATAAGATAGTCTACATAAATACAGAAACCAGAGATATAGTATTGCCAGCAAATTCCACAATAGCAAAAATCAATGGCAGTGACTCTTATCTTGATTCACCGGTATTGATAATCTCTGGCAGAACAATGGTCCCTTTGCGATTTGTCAGTGAAGCAATAGGCGCAACTGTTACATGGCATCAATCTTCCTCAACAGTTGAAATAATCAAATAATATTAATACAAATAGCAATAAGGAGATTTTATGCGTATTACAAAACCTTTAGTTTCGGCAATTCTAATTTTGATGTTTTTAGGAACTGTTTTTGCAGCATCAAATATAGGCGTGATGGTTAACGGAGAATCTGTTCAGTTCCGCGGTGTTCAGCCGCAAATGGTAGGCGGAAGAGTTCTTGTTCCGCTTAGAGGCGTATTTGAGAAAATGAACGCTTTTGTCGGATGGGATTCAGCAACCAGAACAGTAATGATTCAAACTGGCGATAAGGACATTATGATTCCTGCCGGCTCAAAAACAGCAAGCGTAAATGGAAACATTTTATATATGGATACCCCTGTTCTTATAATGAATGGAACCACAATGGTTCCCCTGAGATTTGTTGGTGAAACTCTTGGAGCTGATGTAAAATGGAATTCTGCGACCAAAACAGTTGAAATAAGCACAGATGGAGGCGCAGTTCCTACACCTGCTGAACCTGTTCCACAAACCGTGCCGGTAACTATTACATCATTCTATCACAATGCAAATGATTGGCTTAAAGCAGGTGAAGAATTGGTTATTACCATGACTGGTTCTTCGGGCGGAAATGCAAGCTTTGAGATTCCCGGTATTGCTTCCCAGCTTCCAATGAAGGAAGTATCGAGCGGAAAATATGAAGCAAGATGGACTGTAACATCTAAAACCCCAGTTGCATCAGAGGCTGCAATAATAGGAAGACTTAACGGTCAATTGATACAGGCAGGCAATACGGTAAAAATCGATGGCGTTGCTCCCGTAATCAAGGATCTTGATCCCCAGGCTGACAGTATAATCACACAGAACAGACCAAATATATCCGCCACATTTAGTGATGCTTCCGGCAGCGGAATTGATCCTAATTCCATTAAAATGCTGCTAAACGGTGAAGATATAACCAAAAATGTTAATGCAACTCAGGCATTTGTAAGCTATAGACCTGATAATTTATTGCCAGCTGGCGTAAATACTATAGAGCTGTCTCTAACCGATAGAGCCGGAAACAAAGCCGTCTCCACATGGAAATTCAATCTAAGAGAGGCTGCTTCAATAATCAAATCTGTTGCATACAATGCACCTGAAAATGCAGGTCCTGGTGATGTTATAACTGTTACAATAGAAGGTGAAGAAAAGAATACTGCAAAATTCTGGTTTGTAAGCTCTGCCGGCAATAAATTGACAGAGCAGCCTATGAGAGAAACATCACCTGGTGTATATACAGGTGAGTACACAATTCGCAGAAGCGACAATCTCAATAATGCATCTGTAGTCGGCGCCATAACAACCGCGTCAGATAGTGTTTATACGCTCACGGCAGATAAAAAAATAGGCGGGCAGTCTGCAGCGCTTACAAAGCCCAAAATAACAAATCCTGCAGCAGACAGCAGTGTTGCATCTCCAGTTACCATTAAAGGCACAGCGGATCCCGGCTCAACAATACAGGTTAAAATAACCTATACAAGTGTTTTGCTTGGCGCATTGGAAACCAGCGGCACATTATCTGAGCAGACGCTTACAACAGGCGAAAATGGAGTCTTTACATCTGCACCAGTTGCGTTAAGCGCCCTGCTCGGCGGCAAAACTGAATACAAGATAACTGCTGCCATGATTGGTGTAAATGGTGAAGTATCAGATTCCGATGTAGTTGTGTTCATGAAGAAGTAACTTTACATCAATTTATCATAAAACCCGATGTATTAATTCATCGGGTTTTTGCTTTTATATGCTATTTATTGCATTAATTTAGCTGCATTATAAGTTGACTACACATGAAGCATAATGATAAAATAACCAAAATTCAGCTGTTGGTATTTATATGATTTCGTCATTACTAAAGGATATATTGGCTTGTCCCGTATGTGCAGACCACCCGCACCTGGTATATATGAATGACAAATTCAAATGTGAAAAGTGCCATCGTGAATATCCAATAGAAAATAACATTCCAAACCTGATTATTAAAGATGATCAAAGTGAGGCAAATGATGTATAGAGTCCTATTAATTCACGGTCCAAACTTAAATATGCTTGGTATGCGTGAACCCGATATATATGGAAATCTCACACTTGATTCAATAAATGAGAGAATTAGGATGCATGCAATCGAACTTGATATAGAGATTGATATTATGCAAAGCAATTCCGAATCTGCAATTATAGATGCAATCCAACAATCAAACAATAAATATCAGGCTTTGATTATTAATCCTGGGGCATACACACACTATAGTATTGCCATCCGCGATGCAGTCTCTTCAGTTAAAACGCCATGTATAGAAGTTCATTTATCTAATATACATTCAAGAGAAGAATTCAGACAAAAATCGGTTATAGCTCCAGTATGTCAGGGTCAAATAGCAGGATTTGGATTTTATAGTTACATACTTGCTTTAAATGCAACAAAACACCTTGTAAAGGAATCCTGATGCAATCATATCCCCGCATCGACAAATTAAGAAATCATCTCTCGAAAACCAACATTGATGCAATAATAGTAACTAATCCACTGAATGTGCGTTATTTAAGCGGATATACAGGGTCATCAGGACGATTGGTTATTTCAGAGGATGATTTATACATAATATCTGATTCACGCTACGAGCTTCAGTGTGCTGTTGAATCCCCGCATTTTAAACTGGCGCTTATGAGCAGTCAATGGGAAGCCTCTGCGGTTGAAATTATTCACAGACTAAAACCCTCAACGGTATCATTTGAGGCTGACAGCATTACCTTTGAAGAATGGAATCACTTGAGTCAGGCTTTGACCGATATTCAGCTTATTCCTGCCGATAATTATATATCATCAATGAGATTGATTAAGGATGAGGATGAAATATCTCTTATGCGCAAGGCCGTAAATATTGCAGATATGGCATTTTCCAACATTTTAAATTTTCTATCAAATGATATCACTGAAAAAGAGCTTACAGCCGAAATTGACTGCGAATTGCGCAGATGCGGCGCAGATAGAGAAAGTTTTGACACTATTACAATTTCTGGCATTCGAACGGCATTTATACATGGGCAGGCAACTGATAAACGTATCCAAACCGGTGATCTTGTGTTGATGGATTTTGGCGCCCGCTATCAGGGGTATAACTCCGATATTACCAGAACTGTTGTAATTGGAGAACCAACTAAGGAACAGATTGATATTTATGATATTGTTCTTCAGGCTCAGATGCTTGCAATTGAGGCAATTAAACCGGGAGTTTCGGGCTGTGATATTGATGCTATAGCACGGAATTTTATTTCAGATAAAGGATACGGCGATTTCTTTGGACACGGATTAGGTCATGGATTGGGGCTTCATATACACGATAGTCAGGCGTTTTCAAAATTCAGTGCACTCATTCTTGAACCCGGTGTTATTGCAACTGTTGAGCCAGGCATATATATCCCCAATTGGGGTGGAATCCGAATAGAAGACAACATTCTTGTTACAGAATCCGGATACGAAATACTTACACAATCACCAAAATCAACATTAAAAAGTATAAATCCTCATTCTAAATAATCTACATAATTTATAAAGGCAATTTGATTTTATGGATAATATAATACCACAAACAATACTCTACATTATCATTATTTTGTTATGTGCCAAAGTATTAGGCGAACTTGCTGAGAGAATTGGTCAACCGCCTGTATTAGGAGAGCTGATAGCTGGTGTAATCCTTGGGTCAAGCGTTCTTGGATGGATAAAACCTAACGATGCACTCCTTGTTTTTGCCGAATTGGGCGTTATACTTCTATTATTCGAAATAGGCTTAGAAAGCGACATTAAGGAATTTCTAAGCGTTGGTCCTTCAGCATTGCTTGTTGCCATTATAGGCGTTGTGCTTCCATTTGCATTTGGTTACCTTGTATCATATTATGTTTTCCATTTAGCAAATACAGTTTCAATATTTGTAGGAGCTACTCTTACAGCTACAAGTGTTGGTATAACTGCCAGAACTCTGACCGACCTTGGCAGACTAAAAGCTCCTGAAGCTAAGATAATCCTTGGAGCAGCAGTTGTTGATGATGTTATAGGATTGATAATACTTGCCGTTGTTACTGGGTTAGTTACTCATGGTTCGGTAAGCGCTCTGGATGTTGCTAAAACATCCATATTGGCAATTGCATTCCTAGTAGGAGCTATAGTAATCGGGCTTATAATCACACCGCATATTTTGCAGTTTGTAAAAACACTTCGCACACGCGGAATTCTTACAATAAGCGCAATTCTTTTCTGCCTGATACTTGCATATATTGCGCATAAATTGCATCTGGCAACAATAGTCGGAGCTTTTGCAGCCGGTCTTGTTCTTGCAAGGACTGATGACACAGCGCACATTCAAGACAGGGTGAAACCAATAGCCGATATATTTGTGCCCATATTTTTTGTTATGCTTGGTACATCAGTTAATCTATCGTTATTCAATCCATTCAATCCAGAGATGCACAGTGTTATATATCTAATGCTTACTCTCTCAGCTATTGCTGTTTTAATGAAAATATTCTCAGGTTTTGGTGTTCTAAAAAAAGGTGTAAACAAGCTGGTTGTTGGTGTTGGAATGATACCTCGCGGAGAGGTTGGCTTGATATTTGCAAGCATAGGACTTGCACGAAACATAATAAATCCGGGAGAATATGCATCCATTGTTGCAATTGTAGTTATCACAACCTTCATTACTCCCCCACTGCTTAAATTTGTTCTTCGAAAATTCAATACTCCTGATGATTCGCTATCATACGAATAGGATATGATTCCTCAATTCATCTGTAATCTGATACAAATGATTGCTTTAGGTTGAGATATGAGACGCATTAACAACAGATATTAATTCTGCACCATATTTAAACCAGGAATTAGATATTATTCATATCTTAATGCTTCTATCGGGTCAAGCTTTGAAGCCGATCGTGCGGGATAATATCCGAAAAATACACCAACTGCTGCAGAAAACCCAAATGACAGGAGTATTGATCCTAGTGATACCATAACACTGAAGGTAGAAAAACTACCAATCAATTTTGCACCGCCTATTCCAAACAACACCCCAATAATCCCACCAAGTGTAGACAATACAATAGCTTCAATAAGAAACTGCCGCTGAATATCTTTAGCCCTTGCACCAAGCGCCTTTCTTATACCAATTTCTCTTGTTCTCTCCTTAACGGAAACTAGCATTATATTCATTACACCTATTCCGCCAACTAGAAGAGATACACTTGCAATACCCGCAAGAAGAAATGTAAAGGTTTTAGATGACTCATTAGCCATTTCCATAATATCTGCCTGGCTTCTTATAGAAAAGTCATCATCTGCACTGTTGTATATTCTATGACGTCTTCTCAAAACTTTTGTTATCTGGCTGATTGCCTGGTCCATGCTCTCCATGCTTACTGCCTGAACATTTATTGCCCGGACATACTGAATGCCAAACACCCGTTTCATTGCTGTTGTTATTGGAATCATAATCATATCATCCATATCCATAAATCCGCCCGATGATCCCTTGGATTTCAACAAACCAATTACCTTGAATCTAATGCCTTGTATAGATATGTATTTCCCTATAGGATCTCTACCTCCAAATAGATCTGTTGATGTGGTAGCGCCAATAACTGCAACTTTGCTCATTGATTTTACATCAGAGAATTTAAAAAAGCTTCCACTCTGAATATCAAAATTTCTTACCGAAAGATACTCTGGTGTAACTCCCATAATCGAAGTATTTGTATTATTATTTGTATATTTCACCTGTGCGTTAGAAGAAACTTCCGGAGCTACTTCAACAACAGATGAGCATTTACTCATTATAGCCTCAGAATCTTCCAAGGTTAAAGTATTTCTGCTTCCTGCACCTCCGCGCACTCCTCCAAATGTTGCCTGTCCGGGTCTTACAATCAAGACATTGGTGCCCATCTTTTGTATCTGAGACATCATCTGCACCTTTGCGCCAGTTGTTATAGCCAGCATGGTTATAACTGCTGCAACACCAATAATTATCCCCAACATTGTAAGTAACGAACGCATTTTGTTAGACATTATTCCTTCAAATGCAACAGCAAGGCTTTCAATTATATTCATTGATCATTATCCTCTATTGGTATAGAATTCAATACTTCTTTTGCATTTAATGGATTGTCTACTTTTTCATCCGACACAATATACCCATCTCTAAATTTGATAATGCGTTGTGCATGTTTGGCAATATCTTCTTCATGAGTAACTATTATTACAGTCTTTCCTTCCTGGTGGATCTGCTGAAATATATCCATTATTTCTTCACTGGTTCTTGTATCTAAGTTTCCTGTTGGTTCATCACCCAGCATTATTAATGGATTAGTTGCAATAGCTCTTGCTATAGCAACTCTTTGCTGCTGTCCACCAGAAAGCTCATTAGGCTTATGGCTCAATCTATCTCCAAGACCGACTCTATTTAGTGCATTTTTTGCTGTTTGTTCGATATCTACTGCATCTGGATTATACAGCATAGGAAGCATTACTTGCCTTAAAGCAGGATGCCTTGGTATTAAGTTAAAAGTTTGAAAAACAAATCCTATCTTCTTGTTTCTAACTTCTGCCAGCTCATCTTCATCCATATTTTCAACATTATTTTTGTCAAGAATGTATGCTCCTTCTGTAGGTCTATCTAAACAGCCAATTATATTCATAAATGTAGATTTTCCAGATCCCGAAGGACCCATTATTGCAACAAATTCACCGGCATTTATGTTAACTGATACGCCTTTAAGAGCATGAACAGACAAATCACCCATTTTGTATCGTTTATGTAGATTTTCGACATATATCATTGCATATCACCTTTTCATCGGTGGAGGTCCACTCGGACCACGCATTTGTCTCATGCTTCTCTTTGCAGATATATCAGTAGGAATTAACACAACATCTCCTTCTTTAAGCCCGCTCACTACTTCTATATTATCATTGTCTGTAATTCCTGTTTTAATTGTTCTTGTTACACTATTGCCATTCTCCAATACTGTTACTTGAACTCCTGATTTCGTTTCTGTAATCGCATCAACAGGCAGTGTTAAAACATCAATTTTCTTATCTATGATAAAGTCGCATGATGCATTCATATCAGGCTTCAATCTTGCATCGAACTTTGATATTTCAACAGTAACTGGTATTGTTGTAACATTTTGATTTACTATTGCTCCAGGTGCAATTTTTATCACTTTACCCTTAAATACACTCTCGGGAAAAGCATCTATTGTTACATTTACATCCTGATTAAATTTAATTTTGCTTATATCTGTCTCATCAATATTTACAACTACCCACATTTTGCTTACATCGGCAATTTCAACAATAGTTACCCCAGATCCGCTTCCAGCCATTGCCTGACGTCCGGCAGTAACTATAGAACCTTCCTCAACATACTTATTAACAATTATTCCTGCTCTTGGAGTGGTAATGGTTGTATAAGTGAGCTGAGTTTGTGCATTCTGCAAAGCAGCTTTTGCTTTTTCTAGTTGGGCTCTTGCATTTATAATAGACCCAGCTTTTATTTGATCCTGATATTTACTTGATTTGGCTGAAGCTAATGCCGATTTGGCCTGATTCAATGATGCGGCTGAAGCTGCCAAATCTCGTTTCTTAATATCATCTTGTATTCTGTTTGCCTTAGCAGTTTCCAATGAGCTTTTAGCCTGATCTACCTTCAATTGAGCATTTCGCAATTCCTGGTCTGTCTCATTCTTAATAGTATCATATCTGCTCTTTGCTGTTTCCAGCTGTGCCTTAGA
>JAPXND010000014.1:30517-30841 GCA_033808695.1 Armatimonadota bacterium | reverse complement strand
ATATATAAATATAATTTTTGCTATGGGATAGTAACGTTAGCTGCCTGAAGACCCTTGTCGCCTTCAACAATATCAAATTGAACTACCTGATCTTCAGCAAGGCTTTTATAACCTTCCATTGCAATTGCGGAATAATGTACAAATACATCTTTTCCTTCATCTGTTTCAATGAAACCATAGCCTTTTGAGTCGTTAAACCATTTTACACGTCCTGTTGCCACCTAACAACCTCCATCATCCTATTGTGTTAATTAAACTAACATCATGCATATTATAACTTGCAATCAAATAACTGTCAACAATTAATTTAATTAAGATTTGAGA
>JAPXND010000014.1:0-30507 GCA_033808695.1 Armatimonadota bacterium | reverse complement strand
AAATCTGCTCCGCCTTTTATACTTTCCTGAACTGTAGGTTCATAAGGCAACCCTATATTCCGAAGATCAAAAAGACTTCCGCTGCCCAGATCCTCAATTACAATAAGTTCCTTTTCTTTTGCTATCTGAGCCAGTTCATAAAGCTCAACTTCTTCAGTAAAACCTATGACCTTATAATTACTGGTATGAACCTTTAAAAATATTTCTGTTTCTTTTCTAGACATTTCAGTCGCTCTGATATTATTTTTGAAATAAATTGATAAGGCAAATAGATATTGTGATTTTAATTTGTTTATTCAGAGAACTGAGAGTTTATTTTAATGTTATAGCCTCTTGCGAATTCTGCAGCAGATATTTTATTTCTATTCTCCGGCTGCACTTCCATCAGCAGCAATAAACCATCGCCAGTGTCTACAACAATTCCATCTGAATTTACATCAGTAACTAAGCCGGGTTTATGCACTGACTCATTGTTGAATGCTTTGGCCTTGTATATCTTTACAAACATTCCATTAATAACTGAAAAGGCTCCGGGTTTTGGAGCACATCCTCTAATTTTGTTTGCGATTGCTACTGCTGATTCACTCCATATAATTCTGCAGTCTTCTCTTTTGATTGAGGAAGCATAGGTAGATAGTGCATTATTCTGCGGCTGCGGGACAATTTTGTTGTGAACATAAAGATCTATTGTTTGAATAATTAGTTCCGCACCGCAATCTGCTAGTTTTTGCTCTAAAGAATTATTGTCATCATCAGCATCTATCTTGATTTCCTTTTTGAGAAGCATGGGACCTGTATCTAATCCGGAATCCATCAGCATGGTTGTTACACCGGTTACAGAATCTCCATTGAAAAGAGCATATTGTATGGGGGCAGCGCCGCGATATTTTGGTAATAACGATGCATGGATGTTTATATTGCCATACTTTGGAATATCTAACACCGACTGGGGGATTATTTGTCCGAATGATGCAACTACATTTAAATCCGGCGATAAATTCTTCATCAGCTGAATAAAATCGTCAGATTTCACTTTCTCCGGCTGGAATACATTCAAACCCGCCTGCAATGCTGCTTGCTTAACAGGTGAATGCACCACTTTACGTCCTCTGCCGGATTGACGGTCTGGCTGAGTTACAACACCAACAACATCATGATTTAAGTGTAATGCGTTTAGTGCAGGCACGGCAAAGGAACTTGTACCCATAAATACTATACGCATATTTACACCCCAACTGGATCTTCAACAGGTTCATCTTGATCTTGCGTGATATATTGAAGTGTGTTAGGATCCGCTCTATCTATGAACAATGTTCCATTAAGATGGTCTGTTTCATGTTGGAATATTCTGGCAAGAAGACCTTCGGCTTTTATTTTTATCGACTTGCCCTTAAGATCATTGCCCTTGATTTCCACACGCTCAGCACGCTTCACTTCACCCTGAAGCCCCGGGAAGCTTAAGCATCCTTCCGGTCCAATCTGCTCACCCTCGAAGTTTGTGATTTTTAGGTTTAGTATATATTTAGGTCCGCTGCCTTCATTGTAGACAATTATTTTATATAAAACGCCAACTTGATTTGCCGCCAAACCAAGTCCATGGGCTTCTTCCATTATCTGAATCATTTCATTTATTAAAGCTTTTATGCTTTTATCAGGCTTTGATATAGCAACTGCCTGTTTTCGCAGTATTTGATTTGGATATGTAACTATTTCTCTTTTAGACATTATATACCTCAATGCAAATATTTGTGCTTACGGATAATACTTGCATATTTTAATCATATTATAACATTGACAGCGGGTCGACGTCGACAATTATGCTGCTTCTATCTGCTGACGGCATTGAATCCAATACTTTTGCGATGGATTTCTGCAGAGTCATATCTGTGGGAATCTGACTGCGTATCATCAGATGAGATCTATAAACTCCTTTAAGTTTTGATACCGGCGCCGGTACTGGTCCCATAATATTTATACCCGTTTTCACATTATTTTGTAACCTTTTAGCAAACTCAGAGAGTCTTTCTAACGCATAATTTGGCGATGGATCATTTGATATAACATTTATCAATTGTGTGAATGGAGGATACATCAATTCCCGCCTGAATTGTATTTCATGACCATAAAAACTAAGATAATCTTGTTTGATTGCAGAACGGATTGCATAATGATCTGGTGAGAATGACTGGATGAATACCTCTCCCGGCAAATCACCGCGCCCTGCTCTGCCGCTTACCTGAGTAAGCAGTTGAAAAGTTCTTTCTGCTGCTCTAAAATCCGGCAGGTTAAGTATTGTATCTGCACTGATAACACCAACAAGGGTTACGTTATGGAAATCTAACCCTTTTGCAACCATTTGCGTACCTACCAGGATATCTGCCTTCTGCTCATGAAATAGATCAAGGAGCTTAGCATGAGAATTTTTTCGCCTGGTAGTATCTGCATCCATTCTTATCACACCGGCTTCCGGGAACAGTTTTCGAACTTCTTCTTCGATTCGCTCTGTACCGATTCCGAATTGCTTAAAGTGCGTGCTTCCACAATTGGGGCAAGATTCGGGTGCACGACGTGTTTCGCTGCAATGGTGGCATTTTAGGGTTTTTGAATATGCATGGTATGTAAGCGATACTTCACAGTTTGGACACTTCTCTGTATGCCCGCATGATCGGCATAACATGAAATGCGCATATCCTCTGCGGTTAACAAACAGAATAACCTGCTGCTTGCGGGCAAGTCGATCTGCAATAGCATCTTTAAGAGGTTCACAGAATATGTTTCTTCTGCCTTGCTCAAATTCTTCACGCTGGTCTATACACTGCACAGATGCAAGCGCTCTGTCATTAATGCGTTTGTCCATTACTGCAAGCTTGATATCACCTGATGAAGCTCTATAAAATGATTCAATTGATGGAGTTGCACTGCCCAAAATCATTGCAGCATCTTCCATATCAATTCTTGTTTCTGCAATGCGCTTTGCATTATATCGAGGCGATCTATCCTGCTTGTAGGATGTTTCGTGTTCCTCATCAACTACAATGAGTCCAAGATTGCTTACGGGAGCAAATACTGCTGATCTTGCACCGAGAACTACCCGTGCCTCACCAGATTCAATTCTTCGCCATTCATCATATTTCTCACCAACTGACAGCTTGCTGTGAAGAATAGCCACCTGATCCCCAAATCTTGAGATGTATGATTTCATTAGATGCGTTGTAAGGGATATTTCGGGAACTAAACATATGCTCGATTTGCCTTGGTTTAAAGCATTTTCCACAGATTGCAGATACACTTCTGTTTTGCCGCTTCCTGTTACACCATATATAAGCGTTTTGTTTGATGATGAAAATTCACCAGAACCATTAATAATAGAAAGAACATCTTTTTGGCTTGCACTTAATTCGGGTTTTTCGCAGCTGTCATTATCTATTTCAAAAGACCTTCGGCGGACTTCAATATCAACTTTTTTCACCATGCCTTTTTCTATAAGGGTCTTAATTGGGCTTGCGGATGTGCCTGCTCGTTTTAACAGAGTGGATTGCTTGATTATACCTTTTGTCTGCATCAGCTCCTTAAGAATAGCATTCTGTGCCGGCGTGATTGAATTAGAATCTATATTTGCATCATTTATGTTATTAAGCATCAATCCTTGAACAATCATTGGACGTGCTTTTGGCAGCTCCAAAGATTGTATAGTTTCAAGACAGCCTCTATTATTCAATTGGCGGAGAACGGCATTAAAATTATCTATATTGCACTTAGCTTTTAATACTTCTAAATCTGCAGCACCGCCAAGCTCAATGAGTTCTTCCACTATTTTAATTTGGGCAGGTGATTTGTCGGATTTCTTTTCAGCGTCGATCAAACGAACAACGGAATTTATGGTAGCGCTCATTGTTTCCGGAATGATTGCCCGCATAGAATGGGCAAGCGGAGCAACATAGTAATCAGACATCCAGCTGATGATATTTAGGAGTGATGGGTCGAACACATATGTATCAGGCACAACAGCCAAAATATCTTTTATGTTGCTAATACCCGGAGCTGTATCAGTCAATTCAAAGACATAACCGACCAGCTTTCTTCCACCGAACGGTACAGCAACACATGCACCAACGTTTATAACTTCTTCTAAATTCGATGGTACATTATATGTATATGGATGAGAAATTCCGGAAATATCCGCATCAACTATAATATTTGCATACAACTTTGACAGCCTATCTATAGAGGAAATCTCCAACTAACTCTTTCGGAGCATTTGGTATACTTTATCAAGAATTCTATCTGCTGTTTCCAATTTAGACAACTTTGGAAGCTTATCTATTATCCCATTTTTGTCGATTATGGTAACTTCGTTCATGTCTGAAGCGAATCCTATATCTGAACGTGACACATCATTTGCAACTATGAAATCTGCATTTTTTCGATGCAGTTTTTCTACCGCATGATGTTCAAGATCATTGGTTTCCGCTGCAAAAGCTATTATTATCTGTGACTTTTTCCTTTTTCCTGCTTCCACCAATATGTCTGGTGTTTGTTTCAGGTGCAGTGTTAAGCCGCTGTTACCAGACTTTTTGATTTTTTTATCTGCAGGCTCTACCGGTGTAAAGTCGGCAGGAGCAGCAGCGCCAATCAATACATCTGCCTTATCAAATCTGGCAAGAACAGCATCACACATTTCAGAAGCTGTTTTCACTAGAACTAGTTCAATCTCAGGTGAGCACACAAGCGATGTCGGTCCGCTAACCAAAGTAACAGCAGCTCCGCTTTTTAAAGCAGCTTCTGCGATAGCATAACCCATTTTCCCTGATGAATGATTCATTATAAACCTAACAGGGTCTATCGGTTCAATTGTAGGTCCGGCAGTAACAATCAAGCGAAGTCCATCAAGATCATGACTGACAGGCTGGAGAAGATTCTTCACATAATCAAGGATCTCTTCAGGTTCTGCCATCTTTCCGGTTCCAACAGATCCACATGCAAGTCGACCTGTTTGAGGCGGAATCAGCTTATATCCCAACGATGTGATTTTGCTGATGTTTTGCTGGACTATGGGATTATTCCACATCTTGGTATTCATTGCTGGAGCCATGATAACAGGAGCGGTTGCTGCCATAATAGTAGTGGTAAGCATGTCATCCGCTATGCCATTTGCTATTTTCCCTATTATGTTGGCAGTCGCAGGAGCAATGATGAAGGCATCGGCTTTATCTGATAATGAGATGTGCGTTATTTCAAACTCCCGCGGTTCATCCCATAAGCTGGTTATTACCTGATGCCCGGTGAGAGCCTGAAAAGTGGCTGTACCCACAAATCTTGTTGCGTTAACTGTCATAACTACATGCACATTGGCATTTGCCTTAATCAGCCGACTGCATAAATCGGCGGATTTGTATGCAGCAATTCCGCCTGTAACGCCAAGTATAATTGTTTTGCCTGTTAGGGGCATGGTTTAGTCTTCCTTATTTTCAAGTGTTCAGCATGCAGTATCGCTTGTATTTCTTCAAGCGCCGTGTTTATATCTGCATTTACAACAAGATAGTCATATTTTGGGATGTATTCAATTTCTCCAACTGCGTTTTTTATTCTTAAAGCTATTGTTTCTTCAGAATCAGTTGCTCTGCCTTGAAGCCGCCGTTCCAGCTCATCAATGCTGGGAGGTGCGATAAAGATCATTATGGCGTCAGGGAGTTTTTCCTTGACACAAACCCCGCCTTGAACATCAATTTCAAGGAGTGCATCTTTACCCAATCCTTTGATTTTGTTTACATCTTGCAGAGGTGTGCCATACATCTTTCCATGCACTTCAGCATATTCTAAAAACTCGCCAGATTGTATCATTTGGTAAAATTCCTGAATGGTTTTAAAATGATAGTTTACACCATTAATTTCACCATCTCTTGGAGCTCGCGTTGTGCAGGTTATAACTTTGGCAATGCTGCTATTTGCTTCAATCAGCAGATTGACTAATGTTCCTTTTCCAACCCCCGAAGGCCCAGATATTACAATCGCCAGCTCGTTTTGCAGGTATACAGATGCAGCAAAGTTTCTGTTCGT
The DNA here is from genome assembly GCA_033808695.1 of Armatimonadota bacterium. Taxonomy (GTDB): domain Bacteria; phylum Armatimonadota; class UBA5829; order DTJY01; family DTJY01; genus JAPXND01. The sequence continues at coordinate 24,450 of JAPXND010000014.1, read as the reverse complement.
CATGTTGTTAATATACTCTATGATATTAATTTCATTATGGATTATAACATGACATTGAGTGAAGGTCAAACTATGATGGAGGTTGCTTTATGTTTGGAAATGATTCCAGCTTTCTATTTATTTTTTTAATTGTTTCGAATATTTAAAGGGCGCCAACCGAGCTTGAAGTAAGCCTTATATGGTTTCATAATTTGAGTATAAGGGTATATCCAATCGTTGGAAAGACCCTTCCTGGGATTAAAATTTCTTTTGGAATTGAGGATGCATCTATTCCAAATTGCAAATGAAGTCTATAGCAAAAAATATCGCTAATATTTTCTTATTAAAAATTGAAATATCTTTGTTTAATGTACCTTTTCGTAATTCCTGATGCTGTGATTCAGATCGGTTCCCCAGATTTGAATGACGCCTCGATCTGACGCAATCTGCATTTCTGCCGGCCAAGGCGCTACAGGCGCAAGCGTTATCCAATCAAACGGCTTTTGAGCCATCCAATTTCGCATATCTTGTTTTTGATCTTCGCTAAGCTCTGTCGTTTGAAGGAATTCTTCAAGGTTAGCATATCCTCCGGGCCAGAAGTTGATAAACTCATGCCAGCCAGGATTTCCATGTTCGCCGAGGAGCAGATCCTCTTTAATTCCCTTGATTGGCATATTATTGATTACCGATTTAAGCCCCATACAACTTCTCATTGGGAGTGATTGCGCTGCTGATTCCATCCAGCCCTTCATAAAGTAATAACTTCGAGCGCCAACACTACAGATTTCTGGATCTAATTTAAGAGCACGTTCTCGTAAAAACGAGATTCTTTCTGATGGTTTATATGATGTATTTAGTTTATGCAAAATGTCTACCTCCTTATGAATTTATTTTTTAGACAACCAGATTTTAGATAATTCTATTGCAGCAGGTTTAGGGTCCCCATGAAAATCTATTATAGATGTGTTGCCGGCGCATGGATAGCAATCATGACCTGTCCATAGCATTATACCGCCGCATTCCGGGAATCTGTCTTTACAGGATTTGACAGCCGTTTGCAGGAGGTCTGCCTGTCGTTTTTGACTCCAAGCAACATACTCTTCCAATGTATTCGGGTCTTTGCCATCATGTTCGGCTCTAAATTGTTCCGGCTCAATCCACCATGCAACAGGTCTGCGCCATAAGGGATTGCCTACCTCAACAGGCAGCTCAGGCAAATTACCTTTATACTTTCTAATCAGATCAACAGAAGCAGCTCCCGGAGCTCCAGTTTCAGACCTGAACAGCGCGTCATCCTGTGACCAATAGTGATTCCACTCTTGCAGACTGCCGGCAGCTTTCCAAGGACCATGAACATCCCAATGCAGTCCTTTACCAAAATCTTCCGGCTGTGCATAAAACCGAGGTCCCGATGATGTAGTTTCGAGAAATCTTCTTGAAGGATCAACTTTCAAAAATGTTTCTGATAATCGCTTTATCATTGGATGATCTAGTGTTAATGGTATGCCAACACCTTCATCGTTTACTATTTGCAACTCATTTCCGCCACACCACAATAGAAGTGATGGATGATGCTGCCGTCTAATAGCAAATGATTCGGCTATTTGGGCTAGTGCATTTACCGAGTTATCGTCATCCGGCGCAACATTGTTAATTCCTGAGGAAGATAAAGGAATATCCTGCCATATGAAAATGCCTGCTTCATCGCATAAGTTGTAGCATATCTCTTTCTCAAGGAATCCCACACCATTTATTCGAAATATGTTGACTCCGAGCGATTTATAAAGAGATATTCTTTTTGAGTAGTCTTCTTCGGTAACATCAGCATAATTCGGCAAAACAGGAGGGAAATTAACTCCCTGCAGAAAAACAGGCTTTCCATTAACAACACATAGCCATGGATCTGCATTTGCAGGTGCATTTTTACATGGCTGCCATGATACATTTCTAAATCCTATTCTCTTAGCTGCTGTATCATGCAATTCATTGTCATCATCGTATACAGATAAGGTCAAGTCGTATAACGGCTGGTCTCCTTCAAGATTTGGCCACCACAGTTCAACTGGGAAGTTCACCCAATTGAATCCAACAGCATTGAATTGAATAGCAGATATTTTCTCCTCTTTTATTAATGTTCCATCTTTTGATAACTCTGCACACACTGTAGATGCCGATGGAGAAACTCTACCGCTTAATTTTAAGATGCCAGTGGAGTTTTCATAATCCGCATCCGATACACAGCGGACATTTTCAATTTCTATACCTTCAATCTCTTCAATAAAAATGTCATCCCATATACCGATTTGCACTAATCGCGGTATCCAATCCCAGGTATAGTTGAATCTTGTTTTCCATTCCTTCACTTGCGATGTATATCCAATTTGCCCTAGCCACCTTGGCGGTAAATCGAATATGATTCTGAGGATATTTCGTTCAGCATCAAAATGCGGAGTAAGATTGAAGGTATAAGGAGTGTGTGTGCCGCAAAATTCTGATATCTGATTTCCATTCAGCGTAATAAACCCCTTATAATCAAGACCCAAGCATTTAAGTCTATACTGCTTATTTGGTTTTATCATATTGTCTGGAATAGCCAGTTCATATATCCATTGTTTATTTTCAACCCACTCACATTCCCTGTAATTAACTCCGATGTTCCAATCCGGCAGCAGTCCCGCCTTTTTTAAGGAATATTGTACTGAACCTGGTACCTTTGCTGGTATAGGACTTATCTCTGCATCTGTGGCAGCGCCTATTTCCATAGTTTGCTGGAGTCTCCATAACCAGGGTATCCAGCCAGACAACATCCAATCAAGATTTGAAAGGTTATACGATTTTTTCATGACTTCACCAAATTTTTAAATTACATTTACAACTGTTATTTCATTTCTAAATTGCATATTCCTGCCTAAATAAAGATTATTAATAAAATTATTACAGTTTTCAACTATTTTTTATCTTTAACCAAAATTTAGAAGGAAATTATTATTTATTAACGAATGATATTATATATATGTGATCTTCCTCTGCAGTTTATTCGCTAATAGATAATCTAATTAATGGGAGCAATGTGTGAATTCTTTTAATCTGCAAACCGTAAATATAACAAAAAAATATCCCGGCACAATTGCTTTAAATAATATCAATTTAGGATTTAAAAGCGGAGAAATTCATGCAATTATCGGAAAAAACGGGGCTGGGAAAAGCACCCTGATAAAAATATTCTCCGGCGCAATTCAACCTACATCAGGCAGTATATTGGTAAATGGAAAGAATGTTGTTCTTCGATCTCCGCGCGATTCATTTAGAAATGGAATAAGTACCGTATATCAGGAACTCAGTTTGGTTCCAGAGATGACTGTGGCGGAAAACATCTTCTTGGGCAGATTGCCTAAAACAAAAAAATTGGGTGTAACAACAATTGATTGGCCGAAGGTTTATGCCCAAACGGAAGAGATACTTAAAAGCTTAAATGTAGACTTGGACCCCAAAATAAAGATAGCCAATCTTGGTGTTGCACAGCAGCAGATAGTTGAAATTGCTAAAGCTATGTCATACAACCCATCTGTATTGATGTTAGATGAACCAACTTCAGCTCTTGCTCAAGAAGAAACAGAATCGTTGTTTAAATTAATACGCCGACTTGCTGATAAAGGTGCAGCTGTAATTTATATCTCTCACAGACTGCACGAGCTACCAAGAATTGCAGATGTGGTTTCAGTTTTAAGAGATGGAGATTTAATTGATACTATTTCCATATCTGAAGCTACTCCAAAGATTCTTACCGATCTTATGTTTGGTGAAACTGTACCTAACGTCCGTCCATCAGAGGTCTTTGCAACCAATGAGCCAATATTGGAAATCAACCATCTAACATCGGCAAGGAAATTTAATGATGTATCTTTTACTCTGCACAAGGGTGAAATACTTGGATTAGCCGGCATGGTTGGTTCCGGAAGAACCGAGCTGCTTCGTGCGATTTCAGGCGCCGATTCATATGACAGCGGTGAAATCATAATAAATGGCAAATCAATCAAAAAAGCATCGCCCGCAATTATGAAAAATCTAGGTGTATGCCTTACCCCCGAAGACAGAAACGAAGAAGGACTTGTGCAGCAAATGAGTACAAGCGACAATATATGTCTTGCTGCAATGAAAGATATATCTTTGCATGGAATGATATGGAAATCCAGGCAGGATCCAATAGTGGAAAAAACTGTCAATGACCTTGATATAGCTGTCGTAGATCCAGAGGTCAGTGTATCATATCTTAGTGGAGGAAATCAGCAGAAAGTCATTGTGGGCAACTGGCTGAATACAAATCCTAAAATAATGCTGTTGGATGAACCTACAAGAGGAATTGATGTTCAAGCAAAACAACAGATTTTCAGTATTACATGGAAGCTTAGCAAAGAAGGAATAAGCTCAATCTTTGTCTCAAGTGAATTGGAAGAATTGATTGAGGTTTGTCATAGGATATTGATTATGTATAATGGACGCATTATTAATGAGGTTAGTCCTGATGGGCTTTCATTAACAAAGTTATTTGAATTATGCATGGAAGGAGAATTTTAATGCCAATCAGGAAATTTGTCTCTAAGTATATTATGGAAATCATTTTAATCGTTTTGTGTGCGGGATTTGCATTATCAAAACCTCAATTTTTAACTTTTGATAACTTTGTTAATATCCTATACTCAATTTCAATGATGGGCCTAATTGCTTTTGGAATGACGATGGTTATCATTTCTGGTGAAATTGATCTCAGTGTTGGTTCAGCAGTAGCTTTTTCCGGCTGTTTAACCGCGTATCTAATTCAACATAATGTTTCTGCAATAATAGCCATATTGATTTCCATAGTTATTGGATCACTTCTTGGCGCCTTTACCGGATTTATGCGAACTAAATTTCAGGTGCCATCATTCATAACAACACTTGCACTTTTTACTGGCTTAAAAGGCGGTGCAATGCTGATTTCAAACGGATTTCCGATAGTAGCGCCATTTCCAAAATGGTTTCAATTTATCGGAGCAGGCTATGTATACGGCATACCATTTCCTGTTATAATTTTCCTTATTGGATTTCTCGCAATTAGTTTTCTTATGAAACACACAATATTTGGACGCTCGGTTTATGCAGTTGGGGGAAATGCTGCTGCTGCAAGACTATGCGGTATAAATGTCCCAGCAACCAAAATGGCAGTATTGGCAATAACAGGAATGTTTGCAGCAATAAGCGGCATAATGACCGCATCACGAATAGGTTCTGGAACTCATAGCGTCGCCCAAGGCTGGGAGCTGGATGTAATTGCTGCTGTAATAATTGGCGGAACAAGCTTTAATGGCGGTATTGGTACCATATGGGGAACTTTGATAGGTGTTATTTTTATTGGAGTTATTCTAAACGGAATGACATTAATGAATGTCCCTATTTATTGGCAGTATGTAGTTAGAGGACTTTTAATACTTCTTGCAGTATTAATAAATCAAGTGCAGAATAAAAACAAGCCAGATTAATGATATAAATCTGTTCATTATTATTAAAAGGAGACTAATATGAACTACACAAAGCATATAGCGAAGATTCTCACAGTTTTAGTGATTTTGCTGCTAATTGTGGGATGCAGCAAAAACAAATCCAGTATTGATGTTGATACGAAGAATGATACTGGCGCCAAATTGAAGATTGCTGGAATCATATTTCAAGAGGATCAGTTTTTCCGTTTAGTTGAGTATGGAATGCAAGAAGCTGCAAATGAAAATAATGTAGATCTAAAACTTCAAAACTCCGCCAGTGCTGTTGACAAAGAGAGTGATTTTATTCGAACGTATATAACTGATAAAGTAGATGCTATTGCAATTGCACCTGTAAGTGCAGATGGATCTGTTACAGCTTTGAAAAAGGCTAATGACAGCGGAATCAAAATTGTAACATATGACAGTTCAATTAACGCTGATTTCCCTATTTGCGATGTTAAGAGTGATCAGTTGCTGCTTGGAAAATATACGGGTGAAGAAGCAGTTAAGTTTATCAATGATAAATTTTCCGGCAAAGCTAATATTGCTATAATTCAATACAAATCATTTTTGCCTGAAACATCAACAAAGAGAGCAAAAGGATTTTTAGATGAGGTGTCTAAGCTTCCCGGTGTGAAGATTGTTTCAGATCAAGATGCATGGGAAGCGGCAAAGGCTGCCGATGTTGTGCAGGGAGTTTTAACAGCTAATCCTGATGTAAATATCATTTGGGCTGCAAACGAAGGCGGTACAATTGGCGCTGTTACTGCAGTCAAGAATCTTGGCAAAGCCGGAAAGGTTTATGTGTTTGGAACAGATATGAGCGAACAGATAGGTATGTTCCTTTTGGATAACGAATCGATTCTTCAAGCTGTAACTGCACAGAAACCAATTGAGATTGGAAAGATGGTTATTGAATCAGCAGTTAAATCAATAAAAGGCGAAACGATTGATAAAAAGGTAGAATTGCCTGGTATGCTTTATACCAGAGATGATAAAACACAAATAGATGACTATATAAATATGGTGAAAAAACTATAGTTTTCATTATGTTGAAAAGCTGTGAATCAACACTGGTTCACAGCTTTTTTTATATAAGCTCAATATATGCTCTAATCGGAGGAGGATTGCATTGTTTATTCAGCGATTTTTGTTATCAGTTCTAATTATTTTTTTACTAGCCCCTGTTGCTTGTTCCAATATAAAAGTTGCTGTTGTGTATAATAGCTTTCAAAATTACATATATAAGGATGAAATGCTACCAATTCTCAATGAATTAAACTGGAAATATGACAGCTATGAGAATACTGAAATAAGCAAATTGGTATCACAGCTTAATTTATATGATTTGATACTGCTTTCGGCAGTTTATAATTATGAGAACCCTCAGGATTTTTCTATATATGCCAACGAATGGCGTGAATATCTAAACAATGGCGGATGTGTTATATCCACCGATACAAACTATCCTCAGCTGTTTGAGTGGCTGCCTAAAATTGATCCAAGATTGAAATGGATTTGCACTCAACAACATAATAGCAATGACAACAATCCGGTAAAATTGTTGAATGAACTCCATCCGCTTGTCAATGATATTTCCATATCGCGAATTCCGTGGACACAATGTGAATTTTGGTCACAGGCGCTAACTCCTATCGCTTTAGACATTAATGCAAGACCAGTAATATCATATGTGGAGATAGGAAAAGGAATTTTTGTAATATCATCAAACTACAGGCAATATGGCTTTCCTGATGCGAAGTTTTTACAAAATCTAATTGAATGGTCAAATGACGTTGAGCGGATAGAATCTGCTTTGGAAAATCAAATGTCTAATGAGTCATATGATGTCCATTCTGAGCTTAATGCAGCTTTGAATAAAATCAATCACATTTATGGGTTTGTTGATTTGCATAATAAACCCTCAGAACAGAAAACCGAATGTAAAGTTATACAAAGAAGTGATTATTTAAACATCTTGTTCACCTGCTATCAAGATAATATCTCGTCATTATCAGCTTTTCAAACAGAACATGATTCAGGCTTATGGACAGATGATTGTGTAAATGTATATATCAATCCTGATGGAAAAGGACAGAATATCCATCACTTTGGAGTAAATAGTATAGGAACTAAATATGATTCATTGAACAATGATAAAGCCTGGGATGCATACTGGAAATCAACTATCACAAAGAAATTCAATTGTTGGGAAGCTAATTTTGAAATCCCCTATTCTTCTCTTGGGATTAAAAAAGATGCTGAACTGCAAAGTGATTGGCGCATAAATTTTGACCGTCAGTACCACAGCGATTCTAAATACATCCGTGATATTTCCGGCTGGTCATACTCATCTGCTGGATTTGATGACATAAGGGGGTTTGGCAAGATTAATGGAATGTCAATCGACACTTCGCCTTATACCGTTCATTCAGAATTAGTAGCAACAGTTCCATCAAAATGGATTATTGGCACAAATATTGCAGCAATCAATTTTGCTGATGAAGAGCATGTTCCAGAAAAATCTATAATTGAGTGTATTAATATTAATTCAGGAGAAGTTCTTGGGAAAAGCTCATATATCACTGGTAAGATGGCGGATGTTCCGATAGATATAAAAACAGAAGGAAGAAAAGATATTCAATTTATTCTAAAAAACAACAAAACTATTCTTGCCAGCAGTAAGGTTATAAAACTGTATGCATCACCAATCCTTGAAGTTGAAATGATGCTTCCTGCGTTTAGAAACTCGCTTCAATCTAAAGACCCTCAAAAAATACTATGGCTTAAGGGCAATATAACAACAAATGAAGATGATTCCATGATTCTGCGGACAAGTATTACACGCGAGCATCAATCTACTCCTATAAAGCAATTAACACAGAATATAAAACCATTGCAAAAAACCATTGAAATTAAAAGCAAAATCGGTGATTTATTGCCAGGCAAGTATATTGTAATGGTTGAGCTTTTAAGAGAAGACAAACTGATATCTTGGAAGTCTTTTGACCTCAGTGTTCATCCCCCTGCATTGATGGAAGTAACCTTTGATGACAAACATGTTTGTTATGTTAATGGAAAGCCACTTTTCCCAATAGGATTATATCATACATCACCAGTTGTTATAGACAGGCTGAATGCAGCCAATCAGATAGCCGGACTTCCAGAATTGACTTTGAATGAAACACTGCAGGATATTAAAAATCATGGATTTAACACCATTCATTATTCATGGGCAATGGCTGATGAAGAGTATCTTAAAACAGCACAGCAGCTTGGGTTATATGTAATACCGGAAGTTGGAGCTCCAGAACCAAGTGTAATGGAATCTTTTGTAAACACGGCAAATAAATACAACAATCTACTGATTTGGTATGGCATTGATGAACCCGCAGGCGATAAGCTTAGAGCTGCCATAAGCGCATATGAAATGTTTAAGGAAGCAGATCCACATCGTCCAGTTTCAGCTGCTGTAAACAATCCAAATATGTTCGATGGCGCTGCACTTGCATATGATATATTTATGCCGGATCCATATTTTATAAGATTTGCCCCGCTTACCCAAACAAGTGATTGGTTAATAAAAGGAAGTAAAGCATCATCAAATAAGAAGCCAACATGGGTAGTTCCTCAGGCTTTTACTATCAGCAACAGCGCATGGTCGGAACCAACCAGAGAAGAGCTAAGATGTCAGGCATATCTTAGTCTTGTTCATGGCGCCACGGGACTTATTTGGTATGCATTATGGACAAGCGAACCATATTATGAAAATCCAAAAGGGCGGAATCAATGGTATTTGCCTGACAGCGATTTATGGGAGTATTTTACGGTTTTAAATTCGCAGATTCAAGCATTTTCCAATGTAATATTTAATGGTGAATCAGTGGGAAATGTAAAATGCTCAAATGAATCAATACAAACAAACATGTGGAAATACGGCAGGGAAAATTATGTTATTGCCGTTAATCCAACGGATAAGCCGATAACATGTACAATTAATATTACTGCCAAAAAAGCAGCTATTGAAGAAATACATAATGATGATGGCAGGAACAAAATAATCAACTGCCATAATGGCGGAATTGCTGTCAGCTTTGAACCTTTGGAAGTTCATGTGTATAAGTTCTGACTGCCATCGAATATGGAGTGATAGCTCATAATATCATCATATATAATTCAATGCAAAATAGATATGGGAGTTTAAAAATGAGATACATCTTGATTGCTGTCTTAATGCTTTCTACAGCTGCCGGAATTTGTCAATCGGAAACATCTTTAATAGAAAAACCTGGATTTTGGATGATGCCTTCACCTTGGCCGAATAATGGCGGTCCCTTGAAGGAACTTATCACAAGAGACAATGCATGGATAAAGACACGAGAAGTTATTGATGGAGTTGGATATTGGCCTGCATTATTGAACATTCATTTTACTGATGATGAAATCGAAATGCTGTTTACTAAATTAAAAAAATGGAATCTTAAATTCGGTTTTGAGGTGCCGGTTATTAAAAATAATTCTCCAACAGCAGATGCTTCAATTGCTATTCTCGACCAGCAAATGAGCAGATTTAAGCCGCTTGGCGCTGATGTCAGCTGGTTTGCCTTTGACGAACCATTTTATGCATCTAAGCATGTTTTAGTTAAGCCAGATTCTTATGCGGTTGATGAAACTGCTAAATTTATTAAAATGCTCAGAGAAAGATATCCTGATGCTATGATTGGAGATATTGAACCATATCCTGTTTTGAAACTCGAAGAACTGAAATCATTTGTTGCGTCTTTGAACAACAAGTGCATCGAGCTTGGAACAAAGGGAATAGATTTTCTGCGCCTTGATGTTGACTGGTGCAGCATGAATAATAATTATGATGGATCATGGAGAGAAGTAAAGGCGCTTGAGAACTTTTTACATGAAAACAACATCAAGTTCAGCCTGATATATTGGGCAGCTGATCAGCCACTTTTGGAAAATATAAATGCTGCTGACGATATGACATGGTATATTGGTGTTATGCACCAAGGATATGCTTATCTGATAGCTGGCGGCAAACCTGATGAATATGTAATTGAAAGCTGGGTGCAAGTTCCAAAACGTGCTGTTCCAGAGAGGATGAAGTCGACATTTACCGGTTCTGTAATTGATTTCTACAATCGTTTTATTAAAGGAAGGTAACTAATATGAATGTTTTTCACAGTTTATTGTCAATAACTATAGGCATCAGTATTTGTTCCTTGCTTTGTATATCTCAAGCAGAGTCAGAGGAGTGTGGCATAAGAAATAACTTCTACAAAATAGATAATCATACATATAAATATCAGAGCATGATCTATTACTGGCCAAATTCAAACATGAAGTCCGATAAGGATATTGTGTGCAAAATTGATGCAAGTAAAATATTCGGCAATCTGCTGAAACACCGAATATCATCAATTGACATTCGTGTTATTAATCCATACGGAAATATTCTGCCATATAAGATACTTCGCAATGAATCCGAAATAGAAGATACTAAAATAATCAAAGCCTCTGATGAGTTTTTTGTAAAATTCAGAATACAAGCTAATAGACCTAATCAGGTATATACATCGGTGGTATTATTTAACACCAACAAAGAAAATATAGGTGAAATTGAAAAGCTGTCATTTGATTTCAATGAACCCTTTACAATTGTTGATTCAGAAAATTTGGACGAATCAATTGGTCTTCTTGATTGGACTGGACCAGTTGATTTGAGCAAACCTGCAGCATTGATTCAAATGGATTCAATATTTTCCGACCGATGGAAATTGTGGTATGAATTTGCACATTTTGCTGTCGGAAATGATAATAAATCTTTGATACCAATTCCTGTCAATCCACTTTATTTATCAACACTGCCTAACACAAATTCTACCTGTTTCAATATGGATGATGTTCCCCGTTTTCCTCTTTATTACATAAGATATTATAAGCACACAAAAGATCCTGATGCTTTGATAAAAGCTCGTATTGGCTTGGAGACAATCTTGTCTTACACAAGAGATGACGGTACAATGCCTTATATACTATCGCCATGGAACGGTAAACATCACCAGGGTGAAAACAAGTTTGATATATATCATTCCATGCGTGCAGTATCTGAAGGAATGGAAGTTTTTAAAAATGATGCCAAGTTTGCAAAAAGACTTGAAATTGCATATGCAAAATATCGCAAATTTGTCTTTGCACATCTTACGAAAGGATTATTTCAGAATACAGCATCAGCAAACGGCGCCGTAATTGAAGCAATATACAATCGATGGAAGCTCACTGGAAGCAATGACGATTTGAATGACATATGTACGCTTGCTGATGCATTGTGCATATCCTATGCCAAGCAGCAGTATAATGACTTTGGTGAATATATTCCATGGATTGTAATAGGTTTTTCACTTGCTTATGATGCTTCTAAAAATCGCAAATATATTAAAGAAGCATATAGCTGCTTAGATACTACTATTATTCCATCATTAAAGCTTGACCGCAGATATTATCATTCTGTGCCGGATTTCAAAGCATCAGGCTTTGGTGAAAGGCAAAATGCCAATCCGCTGCAAATTTGGTATCATACCGATTCACTGCTGACAATGTATGAAGTAACTAATGATCAAAATCTGTATAAAATTGCTGAATGGGTATATGGCGACTATTATGATGCTGATCGATACAGCAAGTATCCTACAACATTGATATCCGCTACAGGAAGTCCTTATACTGAAAGATGGGGGTCTGCAAGTGCAGAAGATGCCCTCAGGATGATATCCAAATACATCTGGCAGCTAAAATATCCTGATTTATTTGATAATATGCAGGTTAACGCCAATAAATCATCCGATTTTCCACTGCATAAATAAATTTCAGGCATTTGCATAAGCATACAATACTTTTACCACATTGCAATACCATATGGAGATGTGCCTTTTACACCAAAAGCGCAAAATGCAAGAGTCCAAACAAACTGTGTAACGCCATCACCTATAACAATTCCATAGAAGAACGGCAATGTTTTTCTATACATGTTTAATCCGCCATACCTAAGAACAATAAATTTGATCAGCCATGTTACAAATACAATATTCCAAATATATTCCATTGAATATGCACACGCAAATGCATATCCTATAGGATGAAGCGGAAATCCAAACCAGATACTTCTAGCAAAAGCAAGGAGGAAAACAATGCACATTGAGCATCCCATTTTGACCATGGTGATAGGGTCCACAGGTTTTGGGTTAGCTATCCAATTAACACTGCGATTCCATGATTCTATTCGCCCTGTAAAAATCCCAGGTATGCTTCCGCCCTGATAGTAAGCTATTTGAAGCACCACTATTAACCCAATTACCAAACCAGATACAAGAGAGAGCATAACGATTTTAGACATCAGTCTCATGCTCTGCCCTTGGCGGTCAGCAAAAGTAACCGATTCCAGTTCATGTCCCATTGGATGAGGTCTGTAGCATCTATCAAGCCAGTGGAAGTTAGCAAGTATTCCAGCATCTGCATAAGTTAAAGAATTGGTTCCGGTAAAGTTTGTAGTAAGTTTTACAGCGCTGAAGAAATATAACTCAAATATAGGCACCGCAATTTGTGCATATATTCTTGTCATAACCGTAACAGCCATAATATAAATTAGAATAAATAGAATTGCAAACAAAGGACGCAATCCCGAAACTAAAAGCATTCCAATCAAAACAATCAGCCCAACCATTAATCCAACGGTCGACACTCGGTATGGCATTGGTTCTTTCTCATCATCCAGCCAAATTGATCTATCAAACAGAGCATTGAATATCTGCTTAAAATGCGAACGTGCACTCCACATAACAATGATGAACATTCCAATCCATGCACCGGGAGCAATATCCTGGAAGAACGGGTATTGATCTGCTCTGAATCCTGCATTTGGCTCCCGCCAACCTTGTGCTGTAGCAAACAACATTGATAATCTTATTGCCACATAAAAAAACCAGCAGCTGAAAAGTATGTCTAATGGAATAAGGTAGCACAAGCCAATTGCAAACGGCCACCAACATACCCAAACCGGATTCATACCATTTAGAGGAAAGTTTTGGAATACCACCCCAGCAAGATTGGTGAGATGCAGTCTTACTCCAGGTATTGATGGGTATAATGATGACAGATAGTTTAAAGATATAATGCTAAAAGTAATTGTAAATCCAATTTTCATCAATGGATTCTTAAACAATGACCCGCTTGTTTCGGATCTAACCATTACCGTAGGTATTTCAAGTATGGGGAATGGAAGCTTTTCACGGTCAATCCATTGTTTGCGTAGAATTGAAACCAAACAATACATTGTCCAAACAAGAGCAGTAAGAAATGAACTCCAAAATATAATAGGCGCTATCCATTTTTTAAATATTTCCGGACGGAAAAATGCCCAAATATCGTGGGTGCCAAGGAAATACAGCTTTCTTACTTCTGCATCCTTTGGAGCAAACCAATCTGGAATATAGGCGAAAAACTTTTCATAATCGGTGTTAATTCCACCATATTGATACGGCCCCATAACTACCGGGAAAAGAAATTGAAGCATATCTCCGCCGCATATTGCTGCAGATAAGGTACACATAACAAATATAACCATCAGCTCTGACGGCGAAAGCATAATTGAAGGTTTAATTCGTTTTAATATAGAATTTACCATCAAAAGAGTAAATATCAATCCAATAACGCTTGGTATAAGGATAAATGTTGTGTATCCAAATCCATTAGGAAGATTGCCAAGAACACCTTCTTCAAACAAAAGCCATACTGTATGGCAAACTGATATTATGAATCCAAGTATTATTGATCGTGGTGTAATACCTCTTTTGGGTGTAACTGCAATTGTATCTTTAACTTTATTGCTTTCATTAAGTTCTGCTTGCATGACATTCCTGTTATGTCTGTAATGAGTAGATATTTTTTGATATTTAATATATACTATACTTCAAAATCAAATAATTATAAATGCTTTTATGGAAAATAATCAAACTATTTTATTCCAGAGGGACAATTTATGCGAAATTCTATTACCTACATATTCATATTTTCCATTCTCTTCAATCCAATAGCTCTATTTTCTGATGATATTAATCCTGTTGGATTTATCTGGCACTACCCATTTGTAGATACACAAACTGAATTGATTTCTAAATCCGGCGCAAATGCTCAGAATAGCCGTGCTGTTTGGGCAGCAATTGAACCCGAGCATAACAAGTTCGATTTCTCATCTATTGATCGACAATTGGATATAGCCAGAAAAGCAAATCAAAAGCTGATACTTATTTTGGAATTCAATCCATTCTGCCGTCCAAACTGGGCAAACATATTGGCGCAAAAATCTAATGAAATGACTAAAGATGCTTTCGGTAATGAAGGCGGTTATCCCAGCCATAAATCGCAAATTTTCGCTGAATTGCAGGATAATTTTATTAAACACTTAGTTGAGCATCTTAATAAGGCAGATAAAGAGCATACTATAACTCATTATCAAGCAGGTATAGAATGGTGGCACCCATATAATACCAGATATTCAAAACAAGATATAGCAGGATTTAGAGAATGGTTATCAAAGAAATATAAAAGCATTGATGTTCTAAACAAATCATGGGACTCATCTGCGGTTTCCTTTGATGATGCGCCATATCCTGTTTTCGATGCAGCCGATATCTGGACAAAAAATCGGTCCGGAATTTCACGCCTTATTGAATATCACAAGAATTCAGGGCAATTCATCGTAAGAATGAACAAATCTATGGATTTTCAGATTGTCCCGGGTAATAAGTATCAGTTCAAACTTGGGCTGAAAACTAAAGAGATAGTCGGTAGAGGAGTATATTTGGAGGTTGCATGGCATAATGCAAAGGATGAAATCTTCACCAGTATAAGATCCGGCACATATGCCGGCACAAATAATTGGAGAGACATTAAATTTATTTGCACTGCGCCGCCGGATGCAGCAAAGGCATCATTGCATATTCATTTTGAAGGTATGGGAGATGCATGGTATAAAGAGCCTTTCTTTTCCGAAGCAGAAAGTGAGAAAAACTACTCACCCAAATTAGCAGACGACAGTAAATTGAGCAGTTTCTGGGGGATTGATAATCGAACTCCAGATATCGGAATATCCACTAAATTTAGTGATTCGATTATGAAAATCAACATTCCCCTATTAGAAATAGATACCGGCTTCAAAAACCATGATGCGGTTTATTATGATTGGTTCACTTATTGGAGCAATGAATCGGCAGCTTATATCAATTCTCTTGCAGCACTGGTTAAAAAGTATGACAATACAAGAAAACTTGCAACATTTCTCACTTATTCATCTGCTCTCCCAGCTGAATGGGATTACATCAGCTGGTCAGGAGTAAGACTTGATGAGACTGCTATTAAATCAAATGATATTGATGTGCTTGGCATGCAGCTTCCTATTGCAGAAGGCGATCCATACAGAATTGCAGCTGCTATTGACATTGCGCGCAAATATGAAAAGCCTATGTGGAATTTGGATCTTATGGATTTTGTTGCAGGAATTCATATTGGTAAGGATGCCATTGCAAAAGCATCACAAACCGCCATACAGCATGGTGCAACTGGCTTGATATATTGCAATTGGAATGGCGCAAAGGATTTTAATTTTATTCCGGATTGGAAAATTGATGATGTTAATGAATTGTTGACAAGCTCAAAAAAATCACTGGAGATAGTAAAAGGGCTGAAACCTTTTGCTGAAGGTGCTATAATTCTTCCATTTACTCCATCATCTCCGTTAGATGCTGACGGTTACAAAAATAATCCAATGAGTTTTATTGGATGGTATAAGATTTTAGAACAAATGAATCTTAC
This sequence comes from Armatimonadota bacterium, assembly GCA_033808695.1. Classification (GTDB taxonomy): domain Bacteria; phylum Armatimonadota; class UBA5829; order DTJY01; family DTJY01; genus JAPXND01. The sequence goes on along the minus strand of JAPXND010000014.1, from coordinate 8,077 downwards.
AGTTGATGTAGTTACACTGCTTGAAATTGAAAATGGAATAGATATTAATCGGTATAAGTGGATTTTAATTCCAGATTGCCCATTTGTATCAAATAGTGTGTTAGCATCATTATCTGGATTTATAAGCAGAGGAGGAAAGGTGATAAGCAACGGAAATTTTGCCAAATATGATGAAATAAGAAATCAGCATATTTTTACTCCGGAACCATCTTACAGCATTTCAGATTATGGAAAAATGTATGCCGGCATTTTGAACAGAGATAATTACGCTGCAGATACACCTCCTATGATGATTTGGGGTGAAGATACTTCAGAACGAAAGAAACACTTAAGGCATGCAGTAAAGACAATCAATGGAATATTTGCAGCTATTGGAATTGAACCTCAATACACAGTTCGTTCAAATGATTTTGACGTAAGAAGTGTTTACATGACCGGTAATGATAAACATTGTTTGTATCTTGTGAATATGAGTAAAACATCAGCTGAAGGGGTTTATTTGGACTTGAATGAGAGCGATTTGTCTGATATAAAAGCATATGCGGATTCAACTTCGTCTGAGGCATCGGTGCAAAAAGCAATGAACCGTACATCAATACAACTTCCTAAATTCAAGCACAGCTGCATTGTTATTTGGTAATAAATATGTTATCAATAAGAAGAGCGCCGATATTCATTATCGGCGCTCTATTAATCCATTCTATTCAATCAATTTATATATTTTTACTTTACCGTCTCTTGCATCAATCTCGACTGTGTCCGTAAAGTTGTCATTCTCATCAAGTTTTATCTCCTTATCATCACTGAATAATCGGATGTTGTTGGATATATTTCCAAATGCATCTTTTTGAATAGTGAATGAAAACTCGTGAGATTTAACATCTGCATTGGCAAATACAGCGGCAAATGTACCATCACAACCTTGCCATAATGCTCCATGTACGGGATTGATTGATACTGGAGCATCTCCGTTCCAGGTATCCCAAGTTCCTGTGATATTTTGAATACTATTCTGATTCTTCAAAACCTTTATCAGTTCGCCATCAGATAAATAATCAGTTATATTTGCTCTAATCTTGGCAAGTTTTGACTGAAACTCCAATTTACATTTATGTTCAGGCTCAAGGATATTTTTATCCTCCCAGCCAAGTTGAGTTCCCCATACAAAATCTCTTGCCTGCAAAAGACAGAATGACTCATCGCCATAACCTTGATTGTTCTTACCATAAAACGCATATGTAAATGCTCTGTTGCTTGCAAAATACAGGGCATAGCCGCTATATACTGCAGTAATCATAGGGATCTCATTCTGCTCTCTTGGAGTCCATATCAAAAAGCTATCAATACAGCCCATATATGGTTCCGCATTGTTCTCAGATGTCAATCCAACCATTCGTCCTTGACTTATGCAATATTCTTTTATTCTTGTCAGCATCTCTTGATAACCATCAACCCACCATGATCCAGAGCCTATGGGGTGTCCATGAGATTTATCAAAGCAGTATCTCGGTGCAGCTGATGCAATTTGGTCAAGATATATCGCATTAACACCTAATTCTTCCACCAATCGCTTGACTAATTCCATGATTTTGTTTTGCCAAAACTTCTGGGTTGGACACATTACACCAAATTTTGTACCAGAGCCATAGTCCTCAAGGATTGTATCTCCATTTTCATCTTTTACGGTAAATGGTACAGCCGAGTTGTAATTAGCCTCCTGTGTATCCCATATGCGGCAGTTGATATAAGGCATTGAGATTATTCCAGCATCCTTCATAGCTTTTACTCCTTCAGCCATACCATTTTTTGTAGGAAAATATGCCGGATAATATCTATCAAATGGAATTTGATGCCAATCATACCAATGGACTCCAACCGGTACACCGATACTTTCGCTGTATTTGAGGGCAGTGTCTTTTGCTTCATCTCCACCATTGCGACCAATTATCCATGCAGCAGTTTTTCTCATCTGCTCAGGAAAATCAACACGATCCGCAATTGGACCTTTTGACGTCCATGGTGCATTTTTAGCTGCCCAATTCCGATATATCTTGCATCCGGTCATCCAGTCGCCTGAGTACGCTTTTATAACAAATGGGAAAGGCATATCCCATTTAGAACTAGGAATTCCCATGTTTTCAGGAAATGTATTTACTGAAAATTCTTGTCCTGGAATGCATAAAAATTTTTTATATAATGCACGTTCATCGTGAGCTGCAAGATATAATCCTGAAACACCTTCATTAATCAGCATAAACTGCATAGGCATCAAATATGAAGGATATTCACCTGCAATTGTCTCATTAGCATTGGTATAGAGCTGCCCCCAGTTGCCGCGGCTTATGGCAATATCTGCTTTTTCAGCTTCTACAATGGGTGATATTACAGGAAATGCCAAATCCCATAACCCATATGATTTACTATGATTATCAATTGATATTTTTAGGCTTAAATCATCATCAGAAGAATTGTAGGTCACAACAACATCAAACCGCCCGTCCGGCAGACTGATGCTATTCCACCTAATACAATTATCTTCAAATACAGGTGAATTAACAGAAGCATTATCAAGGACAATCTCCTTCATAGAAGAATTTCGGAAAATTAACCGCCATAGAAGTGATTTATTCGATTTTCCTCTTATGAATTGGTGATTATCATCAACTGATCTTATACCTGATATGCCTCCTGTTGTATCATTGAATATAACATCAAGATTGGTGTTTTTTACATTCAATTTTCAACTCTTTCACATTTATTTAATAATTCTGACATCAATGCGTTTTAGTTTAAGATCATCGTCTTTTCCGCTTATTCTGAAATCTGAACCATGATGCTGTCTATTAGAAAATCTTGCATCATTAATAATGAATTTATTTTTTATCCATTTGTTAGTATTCGTTCTTTTAATTGGCTCTGTCGATTTGAATGCCCCATTGTGAATAGCTGTAGGATCAGTTGAATCATAATCAATGCAAATTTCACCATAACCATTGTCTAGATATTCTATCTCTACCTCAACTGGACTGTCTGGTTCATAAATGAATTCATCGGCTACAGCAAAATAGATGAATACATTTTCTCCGCCCATTTCATTACTTGTACGTTTATAATCACCCTCGCCAATTCCCTTGATGAACGGTAATGATATTCCCTGTCCAGACGGTCTATCACTCATAAGTAAAAATGCACCATCAGGTCTTTCAACGGCTTCATGCGGTTCTATACTTTGTGGCTTCGGCGAATTTCTTGCAAATAAATACGAATCTGCAAAAATATCCGGCACAAAAGCTCCTATAGCAAGCAGATTCCATGCGCCATAATTCAATAATGGAGAAAGTTCTTTCTCTCCGCTCTGACCTATTCTGCCAGCTGGCCAACCATTTACATAAACTAAACTAAGTGTTCCTTCGCCCCATGAATCACCCATACCGCATAATCTGAGCCAAATGTCCGTTCCTTGCCATTCAGACGGTATATAAACCATCTTTCTATAAATAGTCCATGTGCTGCTCTTTAATGATTTTGGCTTATCATTAGTAAAAGGTGTAGTTACAGTATACCAATTGCCATCCCATATATCAGGAGTCAGCGCCTGCATATCTATTGAATCTCCGCCTTCAACACCGGCCACCGTAACATTGCTTCTAGGAATAAATTTTACCTGCCATTCACCATTCAAATCCATCAGCCGATTTCGAGGATAAGCATCAACCTGATGAACTATTTTTCCATTCATATATACCTGCAGAACTATTGGTGATGCAGGTATACCGGCATTTTGATATACATATTCCTTTACAGCAGCATTAGCTGGTGCTTCAGCTTTAGGATTCATATCAGCCCATAGTGTTAATTGACCATTTTTTTTGCCTAATTCTTTAGGATTTATACCAGCGAGTTCAAATGTTTCGTTATAGGCTATACCTTCACCTGCTGCGGTTACTTTTATTTCCGCTTTATTTTTTGTGTTGTTAACAAATCGCAGTATTAATCTTGCATCTTCACCTTTGTCTATACAGTATATATTCTTGTCATCAAAACCTTTAAATGTATACAGAAATGTTAAAGGCTCCATAACCTTAAGATGTGATGCTACAGTTCTTTTAAATGATTTCGAACTGAACACTGCTTTAATTGGATAGTTTCTTCCGAATATCCCTTCTGGTATTTTTAGTTTTACTGTTGAAGTAAATTCATCGTCTGCCGGTATTTTGATTGACAACGATTTGCCATCATTCCATCCTGGTGGAAGATGGAATTCCAATTTGCCTGCAATTGAATCTGTTTGTTTTACATTTACCTCACAATTCACAGTTGAGCCTGGTTCAGCAATATCCGGCAGCTTAAGCATAATTTCCGGACCATTAAATGCTTCTACGGCAAAATATGTGGTATCAGGTATTTCAACTTCAATATTTCCATTTTTAATCTTATAAGGAATATTTACAACACCATTTATATCATAAATTTTTACCTGTGGATTTTTTATGTTTGTTGGAATCATCATTAATGTGGGTTTAGGTTTATAATCACTATTTAAGAATTGTCTGCCATATTCAGTTGTTTCAGGATTTCCATACCACATACCCAAAGTAACTTCACGTTTTCCGCCTATATGTGTAACAGCTACTATAGGACCTGGATATTCACATTTTTCCCACTTGCCATTAATGAGCGCTTGAATTGATTTGTCTGATTTGCTGCCGTCAATTACAGCTTCTGAAAAACCTACTCTAAAATCGTAGAAAAGTCTCCATTGTTTGTCATAAAATCTGTATCTATGTGATAACTCGCCAGGAGGATACTCATAGTCTCTCACTCCGGGATTAAAGGACCATGAAGGACCACCGCCATGAAATCCATGACCCATTCCATATCCATACACCCAAAAATCATCGGCGCTTACACTTGGCATTTGGTAAACCGCATGCTGAGGTAATGTATAACAGAATAACATTGGCATTAACTGTGCATTCTTTGGCTGATTCATTGCCAAAACTAATTGACCAGTAGCTGTAGAAAGGAAGTGTGCCGTTGAAGCTGTGAATTCAGGATAGAAGAAATCGGCGCAATGTTCAGCTCTGAGTGTAAAATCAGGATTAAATTTTCTGCATTCTCTAAGGGTTTCTTGGTATAGTTTCTTAAAGTAGTGCGGTACTTCATTTGGACGCTGGCTCATCTTCATATTGTAAGATGGACCTGAAATCATACCAGTGCCAACTATTCCTGTAAATCCTGATGTGCCTTCCGTATCATAATGAAGTTCATCAAGGTTGAAGTCTCTAACCCAGCGTACAGCTTCACCAATTCTTGCTCTTACAAAATTAGGGTCAAATGGTGAAGGCATCATATCCCTAAAAGCAGTTTCAAAACTGCCGTCTCGCTTAATGTTAAGCCATTTAGATGCATAATCTGCATAATTAGTTCGTCCCATAAGCACTGCTCTGTCGAATGTGAAAAGCGCTGAATGTCCACCAAGAGATTTAATCTTATCGAACGAATCCTGATATTCTAAAGCAGATCCTAGAATTCCATCCCATCCTTCCGGTATGGAAGTATTCATTGATTTAGTTAGATAAGATGCATGGATTGGAGCCTGTTGTTGAATTTCAAATAATTTACCAATATCACCATTGCTTGCATGATGTGCCAGCCAGCATTGAACAGTTGGCATATCCTTGATGAGCTGAGGCGGATTTATCGGTCCGAAGGCTTTTTGTGCAAATATTCTGTAAATATCAGCGCCTGAACGCCAATCTCCTTTGTGAGATGCAATCTGCACCCATGGTGTTGTCCAACTATCACCTCTTTTGGCTATCCAGCATCCTGTGAATGAAATTCCCATAATACTCTTGCCATCTTCAGTTTTACCTATAAACAGAGATTTACTATATCCATAATCATCATTGCAGCCTACATAAACGCCTTCATTTTCGTCATATAAATCAATCCACTGCATATACATAAACCCAGGATATGGATCTTCAAGTATCTGTCCATTTTTAAATCCATCAACTCTTATCCTTGCTCCCAATGTATGCGGCCATGCAAACCAATCATCATCTGAATTGCCTATTGAAATATTTTCCAGAACAGGCAGTTTAATTTTATCTATAAGCGTGCTGCCTGTGTTATTTGCCACTTTTAGGCGGAAAAGCGGCCCTTTATCATTTTGTGAAAGTTTTATTTCCGCTTCAATAGTATTGCCGTTTGGCGTATTCCATGTTGAAATCAGGCTTGAATAGTCTTTTGTATTTTTTACAGATACTTTAGCATTTCCACCAGTGAACAAACTTGTTTCACCAAACTTCCAAGTTTCCCATGGTTCCATGCCGTTTCTGTTTTCCTCTTCAACCTCAAACCATTTTCCTCTAAGGGTTGATGTACCCGGTGTAAGCGATAATATCTCTCCTGTTTTGATGTCAAGAGTTAATTTACATAAGTCATTGCTAAGCTCCGCTGTTCTTTCATTAAGGACTGCAGATGGTTTTGCTGCAAAGACAGAACTAACACATAGAATTCCAATAGTCAATATAGCAATTGTAAAATTCAATAGACGAATGTTCATTTCAATCTCCATATATTTTATATTATGATTGGTGTCACAAAAAAACTGGCATCTTATATATGATAACAATAAGATGCCATTAATGCAATTATTTATTTAATATTTTATTGGTCAAGATCGTTCATGCGTGGATTTCCAGGATTAAACCATGGCCATGCACCATTGGCAGTAAATTCTTGTCTTGGCCAGTGCATATCATACTGATGAGGAGTTCCCCACGATGGGTATGTCCTCAGTTGGACTTTATCCATTGGATATGATTTTGCATGTCCATCACAAAATACATAATTCTCTTTAACATCTGGATACCAAGCCCATCCTACAGGCTCACCAGGGTATGGACGGTAATCATGAAATGCTGTTGTTTCATTAAAGCAATATACTAATCCAGGATGAGTCAACCAGGTCTCATCCATCATAGTATTTTTTGTGGTTTCTGCAAATTGGTTCTGCATAAACCAGAATCTGTAATGATATGATGTAAATCTTTTTCCAATTTCATAGTTAGGATTGACACCTGTGTCACTTGGACATTTCCAAAGTCCGCCACTCTTTACATAAGGGTCTAACAAAGCTTTAATTGATGAGATTTTGCAGTAATCTACTTGCTCAGGTGTACCTATAGCTGCATGACCATTCATCAATTCAGAGTTAGCATCACCAACTGCCAATGCAGCTTCATAATGCAAGGTTGGATATCCACCATCATTCTCTTGTGCATACATCAGGAATGCTGTTCCTAATTGCTTTATATTAGACAAACATGCTGTTGTTCTTGCAGCTTCTCTTGCCTTTGCAAATACCGGAAATAGAATTGCAGCGAGAATTGCGATTATTGCAATAACTACTAACAATTCTATAAGTGTAAAACCCCTTTTGTTTTTTATCATTTTACTCTCCTTTTAAATTACTCTTCTTTAATTTTGTTGCAGCATTTGTAACCCCTTCGAATTATCCCTCCTTTTTTTTGATGTTGATATCAACAATAAAAAACGTAAATTTCATTTTATAATAATATTTATTACTTTTAATGACTTAATATAATATTTAATTGTTCCCTTGGAAAGCAAAAATATTGTTATATTATATGGCTATTATACAACATTTTCCAAATTTGTCAAGATTTCGGCAAAAATATCACATAGTTATTAAGCAATTATAATACAATTATCATATTTTTCTGATTATTATGTTTGAAAGAAATAATATTGGGTATAATAAAATTAGAAAGGACGTAAGGGTGATTATTATGAAATATATTAATACAAACCTCATAAGTGTATCAAACAATAGATACATGAATATATTGCGTCCTTGTGATGCAAAATCAATGAAATCGGAGAATCCACCAAACACTCTTGCCCCACTGACACTGGGGCGCATCATTCGATTTTGTTTGATTTGATGAACTCAAGCAGCCGCCTATTCAATCAGGTTGATTTTCTTGATTTCAAGAAAATACAAAATAATAGGTATTAATGAAAAAATGGCAAAATAATATAATTC
>JAPXND010000013.1:10567-30842 GCA_033808695.1 Armatimonadota bacterium | reverse complement strand
TAATGACTCTATAGTATCAATACGATTTACTCTTTCAGATAGAGATGGAAAGACAATCGGTACCAAAGAGCTAACAGATATCAATCTGCAGTCTAATTCAACCATACCTTTATCTGTTGATTTTGATGCTGTCAATTTCAAGAGCGATTTATACAAGGTAACTGCATCATTGATAATAGACGAAGCCGCTGCAGATGAAATGACTACAGGATTTGCGGTTTATCAAAATACTGCAAACGGTTTCAATATGAAGTATGAAAACAACTACTTTTATGATAAAGCTACTCCATATTTGCTCTCGGGCACAAATCTAACCGGACATGTATTTTATGCAATTGATGAAAATCCGCTTGTGTGGGATAGAGACTTACGCAGAATGAGTGAAAATGGATTGAATATTGCAAGAATTCTCCATTTTTCGCCATTTGTTTCTAATAAGCCAGGTGTGAATAGTGTTCAGCCACTTGATTTAAATATTAAGCAGCTTCCAAAAAATATCGAACGTAAACTTGACGCTTTTATACAATTAGCTCAAAAACACAAAATTATAGTTATGCTTACCGCACATGATTGGATGGAAATTGCTCTGACTGATGATGAGCTTACAGCACAAAAGAACTTCCTTAATTTGCTGGCTGAACGCTATAAGAACATTCCCGGGTTTATTATTGATATTCAAAATGAACCGCATGTTGGATTAGCAGATGGGCAATCACAGACTGATATCGAAGTGGAGCTATGGAATGATTTTCTGAAGCAAAAGTATGGCAGTGATGAAGCTTTGGCCAAATCATGGAAGCTTTCCCCTCCGGAAGATACAATCAACAATATCCCATACAAAAAAGGCACAAACAATTGGACGGATATGCGAACATTTGATGCAGACTATTTCCGAAACCTTATTGTAAAACGGTGGATAAAAGCCAATGCAGATGGCGCTCATGATGCTAATCCTGAAGTACCTGTAACAGTAGGATTTCTGAATGAATACAGGTCGCTTAATAAACTGCGAATGATGGATGATATTGAATTTGCCAATATGCACAGCTATGCACCAATAGAAATACTAAGAGCTGATTTCAAGCTTTTTGATCGCCGATTCCAGGGCAAATCTATCAGTCAGGGTGAATTCGGTTCACTTGGCGATCATGACAAAAGAAATAACGGAATAGACAATCCAACACAAGATTATAACAGATATCTTACTACTGGCCATTATCTATTTGGAGAGGGTGGGTCATTCATTGCAAACTGGTGTTGGAAAGATATGAATGATGTTGTTTTCCCCTGGGGATTGAATTATACCAGTAATGGACAACCTAAGAACATCCTTAAAGCCTATCGCAATCAGAGCCTATTGTTTAGACAAACATATCCTATGTATAAACCAGAGAATGTATTTCTTGTAGTGCCAATAGATTCTATGACCGGTGGAAAGAGTGATAGAATCTCTAATAAGCTATACAATTATGTAGATTCACTTTTCAATAGACGAGTTGATTTTGGCGTTATAGATGATGAGCATCTGGATATGCTTCCTGCAGCTGCTAAGATACTTGTATATCCTGCAGCATATCATGTTAATGATAAAGCTTATGACTCTCTTCTCAAGTTTGTTCAAAAAGGCGGAATATTATATGCATCCGGCGATATAAGCTATGATGCATACAGAAACCCTGTATTGTCAGACAGAATGAATGAACTATTTGGCGTAAAGGTTGTATCTCGAAATGGAGAGCCAGGAGATGCTGAACAGACGATTAATGTTGAGCCAACATCATCAACAAAAAATGGTGAAGTATATATAAACAAGATTGCTAATGGCGAAGTCTATTATACTCCGGATATTGATTCAGGCATATCAGGCAGTTTGCTTAACACAATTGGCAGCAATAGAGAAGCAATATTGCCGGTAGATGACGGACATTGCTTTAGAATATCCGGAGCCGATGGATCAAATACATATGTGTTAATAAATCCGAAACCTAATGAAATCACACCATATGTAGAACACTCCGGAATATGGGGAGTTTCAGTTAAAATGCATCCTTATGAAACAGGGTTAGTCCGATTTAATAATGAAGAAAGCCCAATAGCTGTTGAATTTCAAAACTCAGCACAAATAGGCGGCACAAAAATCAATAGTAATGGACATTTTGCCATACTGTCTTTAGATGGAAAAGCTATAACTGAATCAGAAGAACTTGTTATACTGCCGTTTGATGCTGTATCTATAAATATGAGCTGGCTTGAAAATAGAGCAAATATGGATGTCCGCTCATTTGATATCATAGATGGAGATGTTTCCATACTTTCAGAAAGCAAGCTTGGAAATAGTATATCAACAAAAGGGAAAAGCTTTGATATCCACATAGCTGCAAAAAGAGGAAATTTAGATAAATTGCAGGAAAAAGTTATTCAGTTAATAAAACTTCAATAGAAATGCAATAAAAGACCTAAAGGAGATACAAATGTCAGAATTTAATGGATTGGGAATGAATCTAGGGAACATATCGCTTTTATCTTCAGCTAAAACCAGATCTATAAGTCCGGAAAACTTCAATGGTGAGAAGGGTATGGGTGGAATGGCAACTGAAGGTACAGGAGCTGGATGTGCACGAGAGTTAGGACAGGGGTGGAAGATATCACCATCTATTCAGATAAAGCCCGGTGAATCCCGAGTTATTGCCGATATAGAAGGTCCGGGCGCAATTCAACATATATGGATGACTCCCACTGGTTTTTTCAGATACAGCATTATTCGCATATACTGGGATGGCTCCGAAAATCCGTCAGTTGAGTGTCCGATTGGTGATTTCTTTGCATGCGGATGGAATAAATATGCTCAAATATCCTCTCTTGCTGTCTGCGTAAATCCTGGAAGCGCATTCAACAGCTATTGGGAAATGCCTTTCAAAAAATCATGCAAAATAACTATCACCAATATTGCTGATGATCCTATGATACTCTATTATCAGATTGATTATACCCTAACAGATGTTCCAGATAATGCTGCATATTTTCATGCACAGTTTAGAAGAACAAATCCGCTTCCATATAAGGAAGTATATACAATTCTGGATGGTGTAAAAGGAAAGGGACAGTATGTTGGTACATATATGGCTTGGGGAGTAAACAACACAGGATGGTGGGGAGAAGGCGAAATTAAGTTCTATATGGATGGTGATACTAATTTCCCGACAATATGCGGAACTGGCACAGAAGACTATTTCTGTGGTTCCTATAACTTTGATGTAGGAAAAGAAAATGGCGGATATAGAGAGTTCACAACCCCTTATTCAGGATTGGCACAAGTAATCCGTCCAGATGGATTGTATATATCACAGACAAGATTTGGTTTGTATAGATGGCATATAATGGATCCAATAAGATTTGAACAAAACTTAAAAGTAACTATTCAGGCATTAGGATGGCGGTCAAATGGGCGATATCTTCCATTGCAGGATGATATCGCATCTACAGCATTCTGGTATCAGACCCTTCCGACAGCTGAATTTCCTCCGCTTCCTGATAGAGATTATCTAGAAGTTATCTAATTTCGGGTAACAAATATGAATGATTTAGAGCGATTTTATGCTTGTATGAATTATGAAAAGGTAGATCACGTACCTTTTTGGGTGTGGGGAGGCTGGCCGGAAACCATAGAAAGATGGATAGCTGAGGGCTACAAACCCGGGGTGGATGATCTTTCTATGGGTCAAGACAAACGCACCTGTTTCACACAATGGTTTTTCCCAAACCCGCCTTTTGAAAAAGAGATTGTTGAACAGGATGATGAGCATGTGCTTTACATAAATCATGAAGGCATTTTGATGAGGGAACTGGTAAATCATCCTCTCAGCTCTATGCCTCAATTTGTAAAATTCCCAGTGCAAACGCGAGAAGAATTCAGGGAATTCTGGGCAAAAAGAATGCAGCCAGATTTAGATCAACGTATTGGCGCTGACTGGAAGGAGCAGCTAAAGAAATATAGAATGATTCCTGCTCCAATCGTTGTTTTTTCAGATCGATGGGGTGGATTCTTTGGTCCGTTAAGGAACATGCTTGGAGTAGAACGCTTATGCGAATTGTTCTATGATGATCCTGATTTTGTTGAAGAAATGATGGATGCCAACGCAGATTTCATAATAGCAATAATGGATCAAATTCTTGATGTGATATCCATAGATGTGTTTGCGTTTTGGGAGGATATGGCATACAATACTGCTCCATTAATATCACCTGATATGGCATGTAAATTCATGCTTCCACGATATAAGCGTGTTATAGATCATTTAAGAAATAGGGGAGTTCCATTTTTTGGACTTGACAGCGATGGTCAAATGGAATCACTTATTCCAGTTTGGATGGATTCTGGTATCAATATACTGTGGCCATTTGAAGTTCAGGCTGGAATGGATGTTTTAAAAATACGCAAAAAATATGGCAAAGATTTAAGAATATGGGGAGGATATGATAAACGTGCGGTGGCTTGGGGGAAAGAGGCTATAGATAAAGAGTTTAAAAGACTTCGCCCATTGATAGATGAAGGCGGTTATATTCCGCATCCTGACCACAGTATTCCTCCTGATACTTCGTTTCAGAACTACATCTATTTTCTTAAGCGATTGAAAGAGGAGTGCGGAGTGAGGTAATAGTTTTATAAAAAACACCAATTTTTCCTCCTATATGAGAAATGTGTCGAGCAGGCAAGTCCATTACTCAGGTACGGCAGAATTTGTTGTAAACGCATTTGTTGTACTTATTGCCGGATAGGTAGAAGTTAAAAATCAAGAAGAGGGGCTGACAAGCAGCCCCTCTCAATTATTGTATGTGCTGTTCAGCATACAGCGTTCCCTTTAGATAATAACTAATCAAGTTTGTAATTCAATAGAATAGTTCTCTCTTTAGTTTTTATTACAAGTCTTAGCACATCGCCCGATTTCATATTCTTGACAACCGCATTAAAGTCATCAATGTTATTCACAGTCTTATTGTTGGCTCTAATTATTACCATACCTGCTTTTACACCAGCCTTAGCAGCATTGCTTCGTGCAGTAACACTGGTAACAACCACTCCTGAAACATCAGGTTCTAATTTGTATCTATCAATAACATCGGAAGTTATGTTTGATGCGCTAAATCCAAGTTTATTGATTGATTCTTTGTTGTTACTATCATTATTTGAAGTTGATAACGGATCGGCCTTCAGTGTTACTTTTAATACTATTCTCTCTTTGTTTCTTACAACAGTAATCGGTATTTCTGTTCCAGGTTTTACTGCAGCTATTGCATCTCTTAATTTAAGCTGATTTTCAATTTTATTTCCATTGATTTCAATTATAATGTCTTCTACCTGAATTCCCGCTTTATCTGCCGGAGAATCTTTTTCTACTGTTCTAACAAGAGCTCCATACTCTACACCATATGTATCGCGCTGCTCAGGTGATAAATCATCGGGCTGTATACCAAGATATCCCCTTGTAACTTTACCGGTTGCAATCAATTGATTCATTACAAATTTTGCAGTGTTAGATGGAATTGCAAATCCTATTCCTATATTTCCACCGGCATAGTTGGATCGAATCAATGTGTTGATTCCTATAACTTCACCATCTATATTTATCAGCGGACCACCGCTATTTCCTGGATTGATGGATGCATCTGTCTGCAGAAGGTTTGGATAGTATCGAGATTCATTTCCAACACTAACACCTGCTTGTCTTCCAATGCCGCTGATAACACCAGCAGTAACAGTTTGATCATATCCAAATGGACTTCCAATGGCTATAACTATTGAGCCTGCCTTAATTTTATCGGAATCACCCAATTTAGCTTCAGTTAATCCCTTTGCTTCAATTTTAATTAACGCCAGGTCACCTTTTGGGTCTCTGGATACCTTACCATCAAAAGTTCTTCCATCTTTTAATGTAACAGTTACTTTATCTGCACTGCCAACTACATGGTCATTGGTCAGTATATATCCATCTTGTCTGACTATGACACCGGTTCCCATGCTCTCACTCGGTATTGATCGACTATCGCCTTCATCATCTGGGAATGGAAACGGAAATGGAAAATTTTTGAAAATATCATTATCAGGAACTGATGACCTTTGCTTACTTGCGGCTGGTTTATCAGTCTCACCTGTAATACTAACAACTGATGGAGAAATTTTTTCTACAATTGATGTTAATGTCTCCTGAAGTGAATTTAGTGAACTATTTTGTTGCATTGGCGCTGCAAATACATTTCCAGTTATTAGAACCGACAAACTAAATAGCACAATTAATGTGAAAAGCAATATGTGCTTAGATTGTTTCATTATTTTTGTTACCTCCATGCCTGTTTCATATACATATTCTTTGAATTTAATAAAAACTAGTTAATATCATTTGATTATTATTTGAATATAATGATAGATTTTGCTGGTCAATCGACCAACCTAATGGCTGGTGAGATCTTTTTTTACTTTTTGAATAAGTTACGGTATTAAATATATTATCATTCTTTTTTGAATTATCAAGCTGTTCATCAATCAATGATGACATCATATTTACATTATAACCAGTCTGTCGTACATTTGTTGTATTGATTGTGCTTGAGCCTATAAGAAGAAAAATACAAATAATTCCTATGCTTATCATTGCAAAACGAAATTTAATAATTGTTGGTATAATGTTAATCTGTGAAGGAATAAAATTCTTTCTTTGCTTAGGCAGAGACTCAATTTCAGTCTTGCTGCAAATCATAGCAGCGAAGTTATCTGAAAGAGGCGCCTTAAGACTCATAACTCCCAAGCTTCTTTTTACAGCAAGCAATGATTTATATTCGCGATTACAATTATCACAAGTATAAATATGATTCCTAACATAAATCATTTCTGTGCCTGTCAATTCACTATCTATGTATGCCGATAATAAACGCTGTGCTTTTCTGCAATTCATGGTTTAACACTCCTCCATGATATTATTGTCTTTAAAATATGATTTTAGTTTATTTCTTAACAATTTTCTGCCTCGGTGCAGCCTTGATCGTACGGTTCCAATTGAGCATTTCATAACTTCGCTTATTTCTTCATAAGAAAGTCCTTCTATGTCACAAAGAATTACGGCTAGCCTAAAATCAGGTTGTAGTGTATTTAGGGCATCCTGCATTCTGTTATCAAGCTCATCAGATATTGCAAGCTCTTCAGGACCTTCAGCAGTATCCTGCACTTCAAATGGTACTGATCCTTCCTCATTGTAAACTGGCTCATCAAGTGATCTTATAAATGCTTTTGGACGTCTGCGTATCCAATCAATATGTATGTTGCGCATAATCCTATAAATCCAATTATCAAACGGCATTTCACGTTTGTAATTGTCAAAAAATCTATATGCTTTAAGAAATGTATCTTGCGTCAGGTCTTCTGCATCGTTATGATTGCCAACAAGTCGATAAGCGGTGTTATAAGCCTGCTTGTGGTATTTATTTACAAGCTCATCAAAATATTTTTTGTCATTTTTATCATTTGCAGATGTTAATATTTTGGTTAAGTCAGCCATGCAAACCCCTCTTAATCATAAATACGATGGCAGTTTATATCAAGTTCCCATGAGTAACAACTATATTTTAATATATTAAATCAAGTTTTTACTACACATATGACTTTTTAATAATATTCACTGTTGAAATCTTCTACTATTATATTATACGACATTTGAGCCCAAAAAGATTTTTATAGTAAAAATGGAGGTAATTCTCTATAAATTTTGATTATTAATGGTGTCTGTGGTATAATTCAATGTGCAAATTTTGCAGCAAATAACAAAAAATCTAAATATATAATAAAAGGAGAGATTCGGTTGAAAAAGGGAATTCATCCAACGTACGTCCCATCTAAGGTGGTTTGCGCGTGCGGTAATACATTTGAGACCCGGTCAACCAATCCCGAGATCAAACTCGAGATTTGTTCCGCGTGCCATCCATTTTTCACAGGGCGTCAAAAGATCGTAGATACAGAAGGTCGTGTAGAGAAATTCGTTCAGAAATATCGCAAAGCCTCAAACAACAAGCAGGAAAAGTAATTGCGTGTCAAGCTGATAAGTCATACAGAAAATCCGGAACGAACGATAGCAGCAGCAATGCGCTTATGTTATTCCGCTTCTGATATAAAAAATATACTTGATGGTCTTGACGATGAAAACTGTGACCGAATGATAGCGAAAGCATTGAAACTCGGTCACTTTTCTGTTTTAGAACATGCCAGCTACACATTTGCAATAGAAGATATATCCCGTGCTTGTTCACATCAGCTTGTAAGGCATAGAATGGCATCATATTCACAGCAGAGTCAGCGATATGTTAAAATGCATAATTTTGATCATTCAATGCCTTTATCTATTCAAAACAACAAACAAGCCTTGGATCAATACAACTCAATGATTGATAAAATCAGTCAGCAATATGAATCATTTTTAGAATTAGGCATACCTGCTGAAGATGCACGTTACATACTTCCAAACTCTGCAGATACAAAAATCGTGATGACTGCAAATGCAAGAAGCTTGATTAATTTTTTTGAACTAAGGCTTTGCACACGTGCACAGTGGGAAATACGTGAACTTGCAGAAAAAATGCTAGATATATTAAAAGAGATTTCACCATCAATATTTAGTAATGCCGGACCAACCTGTGTATCTAAAGGCTATTGCAGTGAAGGCGAAATGAGTTGTGGAAGGCTTGATAAATAAAGCCTGCAGTAAGAGAGATGTTAATAAATGAGTGATAATAAATCATGCAGCAATACTCAATATGGCGGACAAGCAGTTATTGAGGGCGTAATGATGCGCGGGAAAAAGCATTATGCTGTTGCATGCAGAAAATCCAATAATGAGATAGTAGTGAAACAAGAAAATGTAGAATCCTTTATGAAAGGTTTTCAGTGGCTTAATAAACCATTCCTACGCGGTACATTGGCTCTGATTGATGCTATGGTTCTTGGTATGAAAACACTCATATTCTCTGCCAATCTGCAGCTTAAGGAGATTGATGAGGAAGAAAGAAAAAAAAAGCAGGAGCAATCTGAAACTATTGCACCTGAAAAGACTGAGGAAGCTAAATCAGAAACAATAAATGACATACGAGTAATGGGATCCGTAGTTCTTGGATTAGCATTTGGCATATTGCTATTTGTAGTTGGTCCAAATATTCTTGCTCATTTGGTTAATAAACAAGTAGCCAATCCATTTTTAATGAATATTATAGAAGGATTTGTTAAAATTACAATATTCTTCCTTTACATTTACCTAATATCAAAAATGAAAGATATACAGCGGATATTTATGTATCATGGAGCAGAGCATAAAGTTATAAATACCTATGAATCTGGACTCCCATTAACATTAGAAAATATCTCAAAATACGGCACTATCCACACAAGATGTGGAACTAGTTTTATTATGATAGTGTTGGTTATCAGCATTTTTGTTCATTTCTTTGTAGGATGGTCAGATATTTGGTACTGGCGTATACTTGCCAGATTAGCTTTGCTTCCAGTAATTGCAGGTATTGCATATGAAATCATCAAATTTGCAGGAAGACACCAAGGTTCCAAATTACTTAGAGTATTGCTGGCGCCTGGTCTATGGATGCAAAAAATAACCACCCGTGAACCTACAGATGATCAGGTTGAAGTAGCATTAACAGCGCTGAATACTGTATTCCAAGTTGAACAAAAGACCACAATTCAATAAAATTCCATAAACACATTAAGGTGATATATCAATGCATAACCGTTTGCAGGAAATTGAAGATAAATTTAACGAGTTGACCGAAAAGCTTGCAGATCCCGCAATTTGGGATGATCCCAAAGAATACCAACGGATTGCAAAATCACATTCGGACCTAACTGAAATCGTTGAAAAATATCGTGAGTATAAACAGGTTGTTCAAGAAAAATCTGATGCAGATGAAATGCTGCATTTTGATATAGATGATGAACTGCGCGAAATGGCTCAGATTGAATTCGATTCATTGAAATTAAGAGAGGTTCAGCTGGAATCTGAATTGAAAATATTGCTGCTTCCTACAAATCCCAATGATAATAAAAGCGTTATGATAGAAATTCGCGCTGGCACCGGTGGTGAAGAATCGGCGTTGTTTGCAGGTGAACTGCTTAGAATGTATACAAGATATGCAGAACGGCGAGGTTGGAAGGCTGAGTTGATGAGCTCCAATGAAACTGGAATTGGGGGCTATAAAGAGGCAATTCTTTCAATAGACGGTACAGGAGCCTACAGTAATTTAAAATTTGAAAGCGGAGCACATAGAGTTCAACGAGTGCCTGCAACAGAGAGTGGGGGACGGATACATACTTCTGTTGCTACTGTTGCCGTTATGCCAGAAGCTGAAGAAGTGGATGTTGAAATAAATCCTGATGACTTGAATATAGATACCTACAGGTCTGCAGGAGCAGGCGGACAAAACGTGCAAAAAAATGAAACAGCAATAAGGATAACCCATATCCCTACCGGTCTAGTTGTAACATGTCAGGATGAACGCTCACAGCTACAAAACCGCGAAAAAGCAATGCGTATGTTAAGATCAAGATTGCTTGAACAAATGATACAGGAACAGCACAACCAAATAAGTGAAACACGAAAGTCTTTGGTTGGCAGTGGTGATAGAAGTGATAAAATCAGAACATATAATTTTCCTCAAGGCAGAATAACTGACCATCGGATAGGGATGGATTTGTTCAAAATGAACAGTTTTTTGGATGGTGATATTCAGGAAATGATAGATGAACTGATTGCTGCTGAGCAATCCGAATTATTGAAAGCTGATACAGAAAATAATGCCTAACGCAGGCAAAACCATATCTGAACTGCTGATATATTCCAATGAGAAGCTTTCAGCAGCTAAGGTAGATACTCCTCTTCTAGATTCACAGATTTTGATTTGTCATGCATTGGGCGTTTCAAAAACATATATAATAGCCCATTCAGATCAGATTGTTCCTGATGAAAAAGTTAATCTAATTCTGAATTGGATAGAACGCAGATCTCAACGTGAACCTGTTCCATACATTACTGGCGTAAAAGAATTCTATGGAATGAATTTCACTATTACCTCTGATGTATTAATTCCAAGACCAGAAACAGAATTATTGGTGAGTTATGCCATCAAACATCTTGCCGGCAAAAATGAATCATTTGTTGCTGACATTGGCTGTGGCAGCGGGATTATTGCCATCTGTGTTGCAAAGTTTGTTCTAAACAGCAGCGTTATTGCAACTGATATATCAGACAAAGCGCTTGAAATTGCATCCTTAAATGCCAAGAAATTAGGTGTAGATAATATATCATTCTATCTTGTTGACCTTATTAAGCCTTTACATAAGCAAAAATATGACATTATTTTATCAAATCCTCCATATATACCAACAGATGAATTAAGCAATCTACAGCCTGATATTATTAACTATGAGCCTTATATAGCCCTGAATGGCGGTTTTGATGGATTAGATTTGCATAGAAGGTTGATAGCTACAGCTCCTGAATATTTAAAATCATCGGGAATGTTGGCAGTGGAAATAGGAATAGATCAATCAAACCAAGTGTTTGAGATGTTTAGTGGTGCCGGATTTACAAATATTGAGATATTAAACGATTACTCGCAGATTCCGCGAATTATATCAGGCAGAGTTGGGTGAAATGATGCATACAAAAATCCTTGTAATTGACCCTAACCATGTTAATCAATTATTAATAAAAGAAGCCGGCGATGCATTGAAGAACGGAAAGCTCGCAGCATTTCCTACGGAAACCGTGTATGGACTTGCAGCAGGTATACTGAATCAAGATGCTCTGCAGCGAGTTTATGATGTAAAAGGACGACCATCCAATAAGCCTCTTCCAGTGCAAATTGCCGATGTTGACAGCTTGAATTACATTGCAAGTGATATTCCGGAGATTGGAATTAGGCTTATAGAAGCATTTTTTCCAGGTCCGTTGACAATAATTCTAAATGCTCTTGATAGTGTTTCTCCATTAATTACAGCAAATACCGGCAAAGTAGGAATAAGAATGCCCGATCATAGAGTTGCTTTGGAATTGATAAAAGCTGCGGGAATGCCGATAGCTGCACCAAGCGCAAATACTTCTGGTTTGAAACCGCCGATTGATGCACAAATGATATTAAACGATCTTGGTGGAAAGATTGAATATATAATAGATGCAGGAAAATGTAATTTAGGAAATCCTTCTACAGTTGTTGATGTTACAGAGAATAGTCTTAAAATTGTGCGCAAAGGTGCAATTGATGAGACTGTATTAATGTCAGTGTTATAAAATAGGGGAGGCGTTTATTAGAACACCATCCCCTTTATTATGTTAGTTATTGAGCAGGCGCCTGCTTTGCGGCATTGACTATTTCTTCCGCTGGAAGTGCAATATACATCATGCCACCGCTGCTTAATCCGCCAAATGTTCCGCTGATGTCGCTTATCCCTTTAGGTTGTGACCTGAGCAGCAGCAATCCGCTTATCTGGCCCTTTATTGTGAATACCGGTGCGCCTAAGGATGCGTCCATTGCGTTTGCTCCAACAAGATACTGTGTTTGCGGTTTCTGAAGTATAGCCTGAATTCTATCAAACACCCCAGCAATTTGCCTGTTTACTGAATTTCCAAGCCTATATAGAATTACTAATTGATCAAACTGATTCAATTTGGCAGAATTTTTAAAATCAATAGCTGTCATTGGTTTAGCTGGCTTTGTTTTTGGTCTTATAAACAAAAGGTCTAGATCCTTATCTCGCAGCACGATTCTTCCAGGAATTTCAGTGCTGTTACCCATTATAATCTTTATCCCGGTTATCTGAGAAACAACATTTATTTTGTCATTATCAATTATTTTGCTAAATATTGTTTCATCAGGACTTGTTGCAGATAATGATGTAACAATAAGTCCTGATGAATCTATCACTGTACCGGTGATTTCATTTTTCATTTCTTCCTTATTTTCACCCATTCCTGCAAAAGACATTGTTGTAGATGAAACAATCTGCACTGTAACAACTGCACTTGAATATTTAGAAACAAGCTGCTTTCCAATTTCTGCATCTTGATCAGCAAACAGTGGAACAGATAATGCAATTAAAATCACTAATATAAATGATTTTTTGATATATGTATTCAATATATTCTCCCTCCTTATTTTGTGGTCCATGATGGTTCAATTTCTTTATACATCTCATGTATTCCATTTTTGATCTTAAAAACTACACTTACAGGATGTTCAGTTTCAATTCTTTTCATATGTGTTTGGAATGATTCAATATCAGGCGTAGGATTATTATCGACTTCTATTATGAGATCACCGTTTAACAGTTCACCAAGTGATGCCCATCCTCCTTGCTCCACAGACTCAACTAAAACCCCTGTTTGCTCCATTGTCCATTGTTCCTTTACCTTATCAAAGAAGCTGATATCTCTTACGGTAAAGTCAAAATATTCGTCCTTATATTTTTTCATTTCTCTTACAAGCAATGGCGACTGCTGAAGAGTTGTTGAAACAGTTATTTCCTTTCCATCCCTTAATACCACAAGTTTTGCAATTGAACCAACCTTGTATTGACGAACCATAGTAGGGAATAATTCTATATCTTCAGGTATTGATGCTTCGATAACAGAATCATTAATTTTGTATATAATGTCGCCTACTTTAAGTCTGGTTTCATCCTTATCGTTAAACTTATAAACCTGTGTTACTCTCACACCTGTTTTGTCTCCCAGTTGCAGCGCATCAGCAATATCTCTTGTTAACACCTGAGTGTCAATGGGAATCCAGGCTTTTTTAACCTCTAATCCACTGTCTATCAAATCCGGAATCCCGACATTGACTACAGTAATAAAATGACTGGCATTTCTATCGTATTCAACCAGTGTTGGCACGGGCTCACTCTTACCGTTTAATAATTCATTAGTAATATTTTTCAAGTCATCTATACTATTTACAGGATTGCCATTTATTTTAACAATTACATCATCAGATGTAATTCGAGGTTTGGCATTACTTGCCGGTCCGCCTTCTCTTATACTTTTCACCAATACACCGGATTGATTCCTTTTCATCTCTTTTGCAGCAAAAAATGTAATGTCGCTCGCACATAATCCCCATTCAGTAAATTCTACAGGTCTGGCTATAGCGCTTTGTCTCTCTGCAGGAGTAATTTTCAGTGTTATTTCTTCTCCATCTCTTATAAACACAGCATCCACTGTCTCACCAATTTTTAGCGATGCAGTATATTGATTGAATAAGGGCAGCTCTTCTTTAAATTTTACAGATACATCTTGTCCTGCAAGTTTCGTAAGAATGTCTCCAGATTTTATTCCTGCTGCTTCTGCCGGTGAACCTATAACTGTGCTTCCAATCAACACACCATTTATATTTTTCTGCTGCTTAAGAAGCGGTTGAATAGTCAATCCTAACCAGCTTCTGGTTACTTTTCCATTCTTTATGATTTCATCTGCCACATCCTTAGCCAGATTGCTTGGTATCGCTCCGCCTAGACCGATCTGTATTTCATTAATACCTATTACTTCACCCTTTATATTAATAAGAGGGCCGCCCGAATTGCCGGAAATGATAAAAGAATCATGAGCTATCCATCTTACAAGTGATCCAACATCTTCACCATCAAGAGTCAATCCGCCAAGCATTTCGGGCATAACTAGTTCTGTATTACTGATTATACCCATTGTTACCGACTGTGAGAATGCAAGCGGACTTCCCATTGCCATAACAGTATCTCCAACTTTAACCTGAGATGAGTCGCCAAACTTAGCCACAGGAAATTCTGTTGGAACAGCAGGCATCAATTTTATTACGGCTATATCGGTTGCAGGGTCAGTGCCAATAAGTTGTGCATTAATTTCACTTTTATCAGCCATTGTGCATTTTATTTGTTTTGCATGTCCTGCAACATGATGATTTGTTACAACATATCCTGTTGGGTCGATTATGATTCCGCTCCCGAATGATTCTCTTTTTACTTCTCTGCCGGAATAGTCTTTAACCGATACTACCATTATTCTAACAAGAGCAGGTTTTACAGCATCAACTGTAGATGTAACAACTTGCTGCAGTGAATTGGAGGTAATTTCGGAGTATACGGGTGCAGATGCAGCTGCTGCTAAGAAAAACACTGCTGCGATTACGCATATAAAGATGCGTATTTTTTTGATCAAAAGCATATTTTGTTCGTTCCTTTCTTGCCTATATATAATTATCTTTAAAAGTTGTATGTAAAATCTGTTTAATGCTATTATAATTATAGACAAAATGGTCTGTTATATTGTTTGACACATTATCATTTAAATAGTTACACTATTATAATATATTTTTAAGAATATTTTATACTTAAAATTAACAAATTAATATTATTAAGAGGAAATTATGATTTTATCAAATAAAGAACAGTCAAAACTGGTTTTTAGCAGAATAGAAGCGGAGGCTAACGGATTTTCACTTGATATTTGCGCCAGAGATTTCAATCGCCCATGGGGTGGATTCCTAAGGTTTACTGAAGAATCATTGGATTTATTTTTTAAGGCATATTGGGAAGGTGTAGATACCGGAATAGCTCATGGCAGAAGAGATCCTAAAGTTCTGATAGTTGCACCTGCACAGCGACTGTCATTGCAGCTTCATCATCGACGATCTGAGCTATGGCGGGTTCTTGATGGTCCGGTCATGATTGTTCATGGCCCCGATGAAAAAAACCTGGTGTCCGAAATATTCTATGGCGGAGACATACTCAATATTCCGTGTGGACATATACACAGACTTGTAGGCGCACTTGACTCTTGGGGAAGGGTCGCTGAAATATGGATACATGAAGATCAGAGCAACCCTTCTGACGAATCAGATATAATTCGCCTTCAGGATGATTATGCAAGATAAACTTGAAAGGCTGTTCAATCAAATTATTGTTGAACAGCCTTCTAAACCTATTTTAATGGATTATACAAATCATCTACGAACCATCCATCGCCTCTATTTGCAAGGATAATATAAAGCACAGTCATTCTGTTTTTGCCATCAAGCAATGTATAAACCGGCACCCAGCAGGTCTGACCGTTAATTTTACTATCGTTATAGCCAATTTCATCAAACACATGCTGATCTACAAAATTCTTTAGCAAAAGTTTATGTACACCGGTCATACCATTATAGGTTACAAGCTTTCCATTCTCGCTTACAAATCTCTCTGCACCAATAATGTCTCTATTCTTAATTTTAACCATACATGCTTTTAAAATACTAACAGGAGCATTATCTTTTCCAATCGGAATGACTTTATCGGCATCTGTTTTTGATTGATCCGGAACAAATGGTTTGGTTGTAATACCCGGAATGCCCAACATACCTGAACCAGGTGATGATGGTGATATCTGCGTTTGCGCAGCAGAGTCTGATAAAGGTTGTCCGCCAGTTTGAGCACTTTCTGCATCAGGTTGTGAAATAGCTCCTGTACCCATATTTGCTGAAGGTGTATTAGTTGTTATATGTGGTGTTGCTGATGGCTCATTGTCATATATCTGTGTTATAGAGTTTGCAATAAAATCTTTAACTGGCTGCGCCGATGGAACAAACATAATTACATAAACTACAAGAATGATTAGTATAACCAGCAATACCCAAATTAGAGTGCGACCATTAGAATTCAACATAGTATAATCCTCCTTGTAAAAAGTGAGACTAAATTAAATCAACAATCTACTATACCTTTGATTCTTTTTATAGTCAAATTTTATATAAAATTTTGCAATCATTAAAGCTGTATTCAATTGCATTGAATGATACCATAATGTATAATAATATTAGAGATTATGGTTATATAATCCATCGGGAGGCAAAGATGTCAGTTGCGATTGATTCCACACACTCCCCATTTAAAAATATAAAGCGTTTGCTAACGCGATTTTTTGCATTCCTTGGTGAAATAACATATATAGGCATTATATCATTTAAATATATATTTATGCGCAATTTCAGCGTGAAAGAAACAATATATTTAATGGCATCAATTGGTGTAAATTCAATGCCTATCGTTATTGTTACCACTGCTTTCTCCGGAGCCGTTCTTGCTTTATATATAGCCGGATTGATGGTAAAATGGGGAGGCGCTACTTTAGTTGGAGGTACGGTTGCACTTTCCATTACCCGAGAATTAGGACCAGCTCTTACAGCCGTTGTTGTAGCCGCACGCGCCGGCTCTGCTATTGCAGCTGAAATTGGCACAATGAAAGTTACAGAGCAGATAGATGCATTAATATCAATGGGTACCAATCCCTTGCAATATCTTGCAGTACCGCGTTTAATTTCACTTATCGTTATGATGCCAGTGCTTGGTATGCTGGGTATGTTTATTGGCTGTTATGGTGGATATTTGGTAGCTGTTATTAACGGAGTTACAAGCACTAATTTTATTGAATCTGTCAAAACAATGCTTACAACATACGATATATCAATGGGGTTGATAAAAACAGTTGTATTTGGAATTATTATAGCTCTGGTAGGTTGTCAGCAGGGTCTTTCAACCACTGGCGGTGCAGCAGGCGTAGGTCGAAGCACCATGAATTCTGTAGTTATATCAATAATCTTAATATATATATCAAATTTCTTCCTTGCTGATTTAATGTTTGGACCAAAAACACCAGGTATGTGAGTTTTAAGTGATAAGAATAGAACATCTTGAATATAATATTGGCGGAAGACAAATATTAAAAGATATAAACCTGCATATTGAAACAGGCGATACTGTAGTTATAATGGGATTATCAGGATCCGGCAAAACTACACTGCTGAAATTAATGTCAGGTCTTTTAACACCATCTTTCGGTTCAATTTATATTAATAATACAGATATATCACATATAAACGAAGCTGAATTGAACAGAATAAGACATAGAATGGGTGTAGTATTTCAATATGGTGCATTGTTTGATTCGCTTAATGTATATGAAAATGTATCATTTGCATTATCACGAAATACTAAACTCAGTAAAAAAGAAATAGATGAAATTGTTGCAGATAAGCTTGCATTAGTAGGATTGCCTGGAACAGAAAAAATGTATCCTGCTCAGTTAAGCGGCGGAATGCAGAAACGTGTTGGTTTGGCTCGTGCTATTGCCATGAATCCGCAAATGCTTTTTTATGATGAGCCAACAAGCGGACTTGATCCTATAATGACAACCATTATAGATAATCTTGTATTAGATATGCAAAAAAAATTAGGAGTTACATCTATAGTTGTTTCTCATGATATTAAAAGCATAATGAGGATATCTACCAAGATAGCAATGATTTATGATGGAACTATTATAGCTTATGAAACTCCACAAGAAATAATTAATTCTAAAGATCCAAGAGTAAAACAGTTTATTGAAGGAGCTGCCGAGGGACCAATTATGGTTTCTGCAGCGCAATAAGGTTTAGATTATGATTACAAGCCCTCCAATAAGAGTAGGAATACTGGTTTTTATTGCAATTGCCCTATTTGTTGGCGCATATATGTTCTTGAATGTAAATATGAGAAATGTATATACGATAACAGTTGAATTTGATGATGCAATGGGTATGACGGAAGGATCTCCTGTGAGAATGGCAGGAGTAGCCATCGGCTCAATTAAGCAGGTCATACTATCTGATGATTTGCGAGCTGAAATGGAATTGGTAATAAACAAAAAGTATACCATTCCGCAAGGATCAATATTTGTAATGCGGGTTGGTATGCTAATAGGAGAAAAATCAATTGATGTTATTCCTAACAGAAATACAAAAATGATAATAAAACCCAATTCTTTTGTAGATGGTATAACTGCCACTCGTCTTGAAGATCTTGTTCCAAAATATGACAAGATGATAACAGCTTTATCATTACAAACAAAAGACATTTTAGAAAAGACAGATTCTGTTATGCTTAATCTCTCAAAGGCATCGGAACAATTGGCTCAGGTTATCGGTAATAAAAAGATGTATGCACATATAGATAGAACCTTTGTAAATATTGAAAATGCCAGCAAAACCCTTGAGCTGGCAATGAGAGACTTAAGGGGAATAGTTATAGCCAACGACGATACAGTATCAGATATTTTAAATAATACAAAACAGATAAGCTTAAACTTCATGACTGCATCTAAAGAGCTTGAAGAATATGTAAGCAGCAATTATATGCAAAACCAATTGTCTGGCACACTTGATTCGGCAAAAGCAGCTTCTGAGAGTCTATCTAGATCAATGGACAGTTTAGAAAGGTCGCTTGTAAGCCTTGAAGGACTTGTTACATCAGAAAAAATGCAAGATGATATAAAAGAGACTGTATCAGGCTCGCGCAAAGCAGTTGATGAAACCAACAAAATATTAACTAAAGTAAATGATTTTATAGATTCTAAAACAGGATCTTTAAAACCAAAACTGCCAAATACAAGCACATCAATTGAGAGCACTTATAACCTAAAAAGTGAATCATTCCGAACAAATGTTACCACATCATTGACAATGAAAGGCAAAAGATTTCTCGATGTTGGTTTATATGACATTGGAAATGGTAATAAATTAGTTCTTCAAAATGTGAAAAAGATTAGTGGAACTGAGGATTTACGAATTGGATTTTATGCATCTAAAATAGGTCTTGGATATGACAAAATAATCAATAATAACCTTACGGGTACCGCTAACCTCTATGATACCTCAAGTGCAAAACTTGATCTTAAGCTTGGATATAAAATAAACGATAGCTGGGATTTAATACTTGGGGTTGACAAGGCATTTAATGACAATCAGCTGATTTTCGGCGCTCGTATGAAAAGATAGGAGATTTATAATGAAAGTTATATTATCTGAGGATATCAAAGGTGTTGGTAAAGCAGATGAAATAGTAAATGTAGCCGAAGGGTATGCAAGAAATTATCTATTCCCCCGTAAATTAGCTGTTGAAGCAAATGATGCTAATATGGCTGCATGGAACAAAAGGAAGAAAAATGAAGAAGCAAGAAATCAAAGAATTGCAGATGATGCGAAAGCTCTTGCAGCACAAATATCAGGAGTTAAGGTAATTATTAAAGGTAGAGTAGGAACAGGCTCCAAGCTATATGGGTCTATAACTCATGCTGATATTGCAGATGCCCTTGAGGAACAAAAGGGCATAAAAATCGATAAAAGAAAAATTGAACTTGTTGATCAAATAAAAACTATCGGAGAATTTGATGTTCCTATTAAACTCCAC
>JAPXND010000013.1:0-10557 GCA_033808695.1 Armatimonadota bacterium | reverse complement strand
CAAGGAAGCATCAGCAACATTAAAAGTTGAAGTAATAGCAGATACGGAATAATTTTAGCTATATGGATAACCTATCTCTTTTAAATAAAATACCACCTCAAAATCTGGAAGCTGAGCAATCTACTCTTGGTTCTATGATGATTGATAATACAGCGCTGGAAAAGGGAATAGAAATTCTTAAACCTGAAGATTTCTATAGAGAAGCTCACCAACTAATTTTTGAAGTGTTGTTATCTCTATCTGAACGCAATGAACCAGTTGATATAGTTACAGTGCAGGAAGGATTGCGAAATCTCAACTGGCTTGATAGAGTCGGCGGAACCGAATACTTAATGAGTTTGTTAGATGCAGTTCCTACAGCATCCAACATAGAATACTATGCCAAAATTGTGGAAGAAAAGTCCATTCTCAGGCGCTTAATAGATGCCACTACGCAAATTTCCGGATGGTGCTATGGTCAGGTTGATGATGCAGATGCACTGGTAGATCAATCGGAACAGCTGATTTTCAAAGTTTCACAAAAGAGAATGGGGGATTATTTTACTCCATTAAGCAG
Organism: Armatimonadota bacterium; assembly: GCA_033808695.1. Taxonomy (GTDB): domain Bacteria; phylum Armatimonadota; class UBA5829; order DTJY01; family DTJY01; genus JAPXND01. The sequence continues at coordinate 10,001 of JAPXND010000013.1, read as the reverse complement.
TTTGGCTCATGATGTTTTTGAAAAAATAGAGCAGCAGTATGATCAGAAACTTGAAGTATCTGGACTTTCAACAGGTTTTGGTAAATTGGATAAAATAACATCCGGATTGCAGGCATCGGATTTTATAATAGTTGCAGGCAGACCATCAATGGGCAAAACCTCATTTGCTCTTGATATTGCGCGTTACGTTGCAGTAAACGAAAAAAAACCGGTGGCAATATTCAGCCTTGAAATGTCCAAAGAACAGCTTACAATGAGATTGTTATGTTCTCAATCTAAAGTAGATGCTCAGCGTTTAAGAAGCGGAAATATTAAAAATGATGAATGGACAAGGCTTGCAGATGGCGTAGGCAAACTCTATGATGCTCCAATATTTATTGATGATAATACATCAGTTACCGGGCTGCAAATGCGCGCAAAGTGCAGACGGCTTAAAGCAGAGCATGGATTAAGCTTGGTTGTAGTTGATTATTTGCAGCTAATGTCCGGCAGTAAGAGAACAGAAAATCGTGTGCAGGAAATCGGTGAGATAGCGCGTTCATTGAAGGGTTTGGCAAGAGAGCTGGATGTACCTGTTATTGCAGCTTCTCAGCTTAGCCGTTCCGTGGAACAGCGAGTTGATAAACGACCTATGCTTATGGACCTTCGTGAAAGCGGTTCCATTGAGGCTGAAGCAGATGTAGTAATATTTCTATACAGAGATGCATACTACAAGCAAAAAGAATTAATAATGGATAATGAAGGCAATCAGATAAATCCAATGTCTCGACAAAGTGAAGGTGTTATTGATAACACTGCAGAAATCATAATAGGAAAACAGCGCAATGGTCCAACAGGTATGATAAAACTCGCATTTATTCCAGAATACGCCTGTTTTGAAAACCTTGCTGAAAGTTATAGAGGTGATGAAGAATGAAAATACTCATAGTTGGATCAGGCGGAAGAGAGCATGCAATAACATGGAAGCTTTCAAAAAGTGATAAGGTTTCTAAGATTTACTGTGCTCCAGGAAATGCAGGAATAGCATCAATTGCCGATTGTGTTGATATAAGAGCCACTGATATTAAATCATTGATTTCATTTTCTAAAGAAAATGAAATAGATTTAGCTGTAATTGGTCCGGAGTCACCATTAATTCTGGGAATTGTTGATGAGTTTACAGCTGCAGGAATAAAAACGTTTGGACCGAGTAAGGCTGCTGCAGCTATTGAAGGAAGCAAAGTGTTTGCCAAAAAGCTTATGTATAAATATGGCATTCCAAGTGCAAAATTCATGACCTTTTCTGACCCAGACAGCGCTTACAGGTGGATCGACAGCATAAAGGATCAATGTGATACTGATGGAATTGTTGTAAAAGCCGATGGTGAAGCTGTTGGCAAGGGTGTATTTGTCTGCAATTCTGCAAATGAAGCTATGGATGCTGTCAAAGAAATCATGATTGATAAAATATTCGGTAATTCTGGTGACAGGGTAGTAATAGAAGAACGCTTAACAGGTCAGGAAGCATCATTAATGTCAATAACAGATGGAAAAAATGTTATTCCTCTAATTCCAGCTCAAGACTATAAACGTATATTTGACGGAGATAAAGGGCCTAATACCGGCGGAATGGGATGTTACGCACCAGTGCCAGCAGTTCCTTCTGAAATGTATAACCAGGTTATGGATTCAATAATAATCCCTACCGTTAAGGCAATGGAATCAGAAGGATTTTTATATAAAGGATTGCTTTATACAGGGATTATGATTACCAAGGATGGTCCAAAAGTAATTGAATACAATTCCCGATTTGGCGATCCTGAATCGCAGGTTGTTTTACCGCTTATGGAATCAGATTTGTTGGATCTGATGCTTGCTTCTATATCAGGAAATCTCGACTCTATAAGTGTAAAATGGTATAATAAATGTGCAGTATGCGTTGTTGCTGCATCAGGAGGCTATCCTGCAGATTACACAAAGGGCTGTCAAATATCTGGGCTTGAATCTGCTGCTGATGACCAAAATATCATAATATTTCATGCAGGAACAAGATATAATAATGGATATATTGAAACAAGCGGAGGACGCGTATTAGGCATTACTGCTATCGCTAGCTCGTATTCTAATGCTATAGATTCAGCCTATACTGCAATAAAGAAAATTAGATTCAAACACATACAATATAGAACAGATATTGGTAAAAGAGTAAGAGATATAAATTTACAATCTGTATAACCGGAGAACAATTATTGAATAAAAAAGTTGGAATTATTATGGGAAGTGATTCTGATCTTCCAATAATGAAAGAAGCATCAGACATTCTTCATAAGTTTGGTATAGATTGCGAAATGAAGATACTATCAGCGCATAGAAGCCCACATCTTGCACTTGATTATGCATCAAATGCAGAAGAATACGGTGTAGAAGTTATAATAGCAGGAGCAGGTGGGGCTGCCCATCTTCCCGGAGTTATCGCTGCTATAACCCCTTTGCCGGTAATAGGAGTTCCCATAAAATCATCAGCGCTTAACGGTATGGATTCACTGCTGTCAATAGTGCAGATGCCATCTGGGGTACCGGTAGCAACTGTATCAATAAATGGCGCCAAAAACGCTGGGATATTAGCAGCGCAAATATTATCAGTAAAATATGCTGATTTAAGATACAAAATTAAAGAATTTAAAGAAAACCTATCACAAGAAATAGAGTCAAAAAATAAGGGGATTTCATGATTGAGAGATATTCACTCCCAAAGATGAAAAACATATGGGAGCAGCAGAATAAATGCCAAAAATGGCTGGATGTTGAAATAGCAGTAGCAGAGGGTTTAGCAAAATTTGGATACATTCCTGAAGATGCACCGATAAAGATTAAAAAGAACGCAAAATTCACCATAAAGAGAATGCTTGAAATTGAAGAAACCACACAGCATGATGTAATGGCTTTTGTAAAGACTGTTACAGAAAATCTTGGTGATGAAGGCAAATATGTGCATTATGGTGTAACCTCCTATGATATTGTTGATACAGCGCTATCGCTATTAATGCGTGAATCGGCAGATATTATAATTGAAGACCTTCAAAAACTTGCGGATATTGTAAAAAAACGTGCAATTGAACATAAATATACGCTTATGATTGGCAGAACACATGGAATACATGCAGAACCAATTACATTTGGATTTAAGCTGGCAGGATGGTATGCTCAAATCATACGTGATATAGATAGAATGAAAGAAACCAGAGAATCCATCAACTATGGAAAAGTTTCTGGCGCTGTCGGCATCTATGCCAATATTGACCCCAAAGTTGAAAGCTATGTCTGCAGCTCACTCAATCTTAAATCAGCAGAACATTCCACTCAAATAATCTCTCGTGATCGTCATGCGCAGTTTATTACAACCCTTGCAATAATTGCTGGTTCCTTGGATAATTTCGCTACAGAGCTGCGGAATCTTCAGCGCACAGAAATACTTGAAGTACAGGAATATTTTGCCAAAGGTCAAAAGGGATCTTCTGCAATGCCGCATAAACGAAACCCACGTTTATCAGAACAGGTTGCAGGCTTAGCAAGAATAGTTAGAGCAAATGTTATTCCTGCGTTGGAGAATATGGTTTCATGGCATGAACGAGACCTGACAAATTCATCGGTGGAACGGATTATTATTCCTGATTCATGTATCCTTGTTGATTATCTGCTTAATAGTTTTGCTAAAGTTGTGGAAAAGCTTCTTGTTTATCCTGACAATATGAAAAGAAATCTTGAACAAATGGGCGGGCTTGTATTTTCTGAACGAATTATGTTGAAGCTTGTGGAAAAAGGACTCTCGCGCGAAGAAGGCTATGTTATTGTACAGGAAAATGCAGCAAAAGCATGGTCTGGTGAAGATTTCCGAAAAGCTCTGGAATCCGATGAGCGTGTTTTATCGGTTATTGCGCTTGAAGATCTTGCAGAGATATTTAACTATGAACATCATATTCGCAATGTTGATGTTATATTTGAAAGACTAGGGTTATAATTTTAAATGATTAGGGTTGGTAAATTTTGACAAATAATTGCAGTATATCATTATCAGATAATCCAAAAGAAGAATGCGGTGTATTTGGTATATATGGATATAAAGAAGATGTTGCCAGATTAACGTTTTTCGGTTTGTTTGCACTTCAGCATAGAGGACAGGAAAGCGCCGGTATTGCTGTTTCTGATGGCAAAAAAGTCTCTTCTTACAGAGAAATGGGTTTAATAACTCAGGTTTTCGATGAGCATATCTTATCAAATCTTAAAGGTCATATCTCTGTAGCTCATACAAGATATTCAACAAAGGGATCAAGCATTCTCTGCAACACTCAACCAGTGATTGCAGAATCAAGATTTGGAACTATTGCAATTGCACATAATGGTAATTTGATTAATACATCTGAATTGCGAAGCTCATTGATAGATAATGGTGAAAAGTTCGATACAACCGCAGATGGTGAAGTTATTGCAAAACTTATTGCTTCAAGCAGCTCAGCTGCTATTGAAGATGCACTAGCCGAAGCAATGACAAAAATGAATGGTGCCTATTCACTTATTGTCATGTCTGAAGATAAACTTATTGGAATTAGAGATCCATATGGAGTAAGACCATTAGTCATTGGATGTTTAAACGGGAATGAGTATGTTTTATCATCTGAGACTTGCGCGTTGAATATTATTGGAGCAAGGTTTATGCGTGAGGTTGAACCTGGTGAGATGATAATAATAGATCGAAATGGGATTAATGAAAGGCAAGTTACTCCTACTCAAAAGCATGCTCTATGCATATTCGAATTTATCTACTTTGCACGTCCTGACAGCATTATGTATGACCGAACACTGCACAATGTGAGACAAAAAATGGGGCATGAGTTGGCAGTTGAACATCCAGCTGAAAATTGTGATATGGTTATGCCAATTCCAGAAACAGGCGTACCGGCTGCAGTAGGATTTGCACAGACATCAAGAATCCCATATGGTGAAGGTGTTATTAAGAATAGATATATTCAACGCACATTCATTCAACCAGACCAGCGTATGAGAGAGCTTGGTGTAAGAATGAAATTAAGCCCTCTTCGTGATAATCTGGCAGGCAAGAGAATTGTAATGGTGGATGACAGTATCGTTCGGGGAACAACAACTGGACCAACAATCAAAATGCTTAAGGATGCAGGTGCGGTGGAAGTTCATGTTCGCATGAGCTCACCACCCATAAAATACCCTTGTTTTTATGGAATAGATATGGCTATGCAGAAAGAACTGATAGCATCATCTATGTCTATTGATGAAATAAAAGAGCATATAGGTGCAGACAGTCTTGGTTATTTAAGTATCGCTGGAATGGTGCGTGCTATAGGATTAAAACGTGATAAATTCTGTACTGCTTGTTTCGATGGAAAATATCCAATAGATATTCCTGATTCAATAAAAGCATCTAAATTTGCAAAAATAAAGAAATAGAGGGTAAATGCCATGAATAGAACAACATATAAAGATGCAGGTGTTGATATAGATGCCGGCAATGAAGCCGTATTAAGAATGAAAGATCATATAAAATCCACATTTAACAAAAATGTTTTAACTGAAGTAGGCACATTTGGCGGAATGATGGAGCTGGATTTTACAAGCTATCAAAATCCAGTATTGGTATCAAGCATCGATGGAGTGGGCACCAAACTCAAAATTGCTTTTATGATGAATAAACATGACACTGTGGGGCATGATATTGTGAATCATTGTGTTAATGATATTCTTGTTCAAGGTGCAAAAGCAATCTCGTTTCTGGATTACTTTGCTACTGGGCAATTAGTTCAATCTGTGGTAGTTGATGTTGTAAAAGGTTTGTCAGAAGCTTGTGTTAATGCAGATTGTGTTTTGATAGGTGGAGAAACAGCGGAAATGCCGGGAATATATCTCCCTGGTGAATATGATATTGCTGGCTGCATAAACGGGATAGTCGAGAAAAGCAAGATTATTGACGGTTCAAAAACCGAACCAGGTGATGTTCTTATTGGGTTGCCGTCAAATGGGCTGCATACCAACGGTTATTCACTTACAAGACATATCTTCTTTGAAAAAGCTAAATGGCGTGTTGATCAAGAAGTGGAAGAACTGGGAGCTACACTGGGTGAAGAGTTGATAAAACCCCATAAAAGCTATGCCAGTATAATCCATCCATTGCTTGAAGAATTCGATATACACGGAATGGCTCATATCACCGGGGGCGGATTTTATGAGAATATACCTCGTGCGCTTCCACAGGAATGCCAGGCAGCAGTTGATCGCCGATCTGTAGAAGTACCACAAATTTTCAGAATTATACAAGAATTAGGTGATATAAGCGAATCAGAAATGTATAGAACATTCAATATGGGTATAGGTTATGTAATTGTAGCGCCCAAAGAGCAGGCAACCAGCATGATAGCAAGAATCCAGGAACTGGGAGATACTGGCAGCATAATTGGTGAAGTGCGAAAAGGAAGCAGAGAGGTACAAGTGTTGTGAGCCAAACAAATATTGCTGTTTTGGTTTCAGGACATGGCAGGGGCAGCAACATGCAGGCAATAATAGATGCATGCAGCTGCGGCGCCGTCAATGCCAACGTGTCAGTAATTATAGGAACTAAAGAAGATTCACCAGCAATGAACAGAGCGAGACTCCAGGGAATAAATACTGCTGCAATAAATCCTAAAGCATTTCCCGATAATGATTCTTATGGTATGCAGTTGCTGGATGTTATGAATAAACATAACATAACCCTTATATGTCTTGCCGGTTATATGAGAATCTTGCCATCAGTTGTAATTAAAAAATATCGGTGGGCAGTAATGAATATACATCCATCGCTTATCCCTCTATTTTGCGGTCAAGGCATGTTTGGCGAAAATGTTCATAAAGCAGCCTTAGAATATGGAGTTAAAGTATCTGGATGCACAGTGCATTTTGTGGATGAAAGCTACGATACAGGACCCATTATTATACAAAAAGTTGTTCCTGTTAAATGCTGCGATACGATAGAAACCTTAGCAGCCAGAATATTAGAGCAAGAACATATTGCATATCCTGAAGCAATAAGCCTTTTTGTACAAAATAGGCTGAAAGTTGAAGACAGATGCGTGCATATATTGCCATCACAAGATTGCAATTAAAAATACTAACTTGTGGAGATACAAATGATTAAAATTAAACGAGCGCTATTGAGCGTTTCAGATAAAACGAATATTGTTGATCTTGCAAAAGCTTTAACGGAAATGGATGTTGAGATTATATCCACTGGCGGTACTGCTAAATCGTTGAAAGAAGCAGGCATCAATGTTATAGGCATAAGTGAGATAACAGGATTTCCTGAAATGATGGAAGGCAGAGTGAAAACGCTGCATCCTGCAGTGCATGGTGCATTATTGGCAGACAGATCTAAACCCGATCATATGAAACAGATTCAAGATATGAACATAACCCCCATTGATCTTGTTGCTGTTAATCTTTATCCTTTCTCAAAGACAATATCAAATCCTAATGTTCAGTTACAGGATGCTATAGAAAATATCGATATAGGCGGACCATCAATGGTTCGATCATCATCGAAAAATTTCGCATCTGTAACCATAATCGTTGATCCACAGGATTATCCAACAGTAATCAAAGAAATGCAGCTAAATAACGGTGAAACAACATATGAAACCAGATTAAAGTTAGCGGCAAAGGCATTTACACACACTGCTGAATATGATGCAATGATCTCTTCATATTTCAGGGAAAAATTCGGCATTCTATAAAAAAGTGTCATGAAAACTGCAGTCATAATAAATCCAATAGCAGGACATTGGAAACCAGGTTCAAATAAGAATCGCATATCTAAAGCATTCAGGAAACACGGAATAAAATGTGACATATTTGAAACACAATCAGCCGATGATGGTATAAGATTAGGTCGTGAAGCTATAGAAAGCGGATATGAAACTATAATTGCTGCCGGCGGTGATGGTACAATAAATGAAGTGGTTAATGGAATAGCAGGCTCCGATGTAAATTTCGGTATAATTCCTGTAGGTTCTGTAAATGTATTAGCAAGAGATCTATCTATCCCTTTATCTGTTGAAGGTTCTGTAGAGTGTATATCAAAATGCCGAATCAAAAGAATTGATGTAGGAGTTGCACAGGATAGATATTTCACACTAATGGCAGGATTTGGTTTTGATGCAGAGACTGTGTCAAATGTATATCAGCAAACAAAAGATATAATCGGTTCTTCAGCATATGTTCTCAAAGGAATTAGTACATTAGCCACATATAATGCTTCCGAAATTACTCTTGAGATGGTAGAGCAATCATATACAACCTCAGCATTTTTAGTTGTTGTAGCAAATGTTTCTACATATACATACAGTCTAAAAATCGCCCCGTTTGCAGTTGTAGATGATGGTATTTTAGATATATGTGTATTCGAAAAACCTCAAACAGACAAATTTGGCTTTGCTGGTCAAATAAGGGATATAATTAGTAACAGACAACTGCAAAATGAAGGTATAAAATATTTTCGGACAAGCAGTGTAAAAGTAAAATCTGTTCCAGATGTTCCTGTGCAGATAGATGGAGATTTCTTCGGAACCACCCCTATGGATATTGGTATTGTTCCTTCAGCTTTAAACATGATAATACCCCCAGAATAATCATGCCCATTTAAAATCAAATATGAAAATCAGAAGGAAATATTGCTTATAGTGTTGTAAATAAGCATTGGTTACACTCACAATCTACTTAAGGAATAATAAATGCTTATTACAATTATTGGCAGAGGACATTCGGGTACGCGGGCTATATCTCATACACTCACAGAGAGCGGAGTATATATGGGAGCAAAGTTAAATGAATCCGGTGATCTTATACCTGCCGAAAACCTTTATGAAGCTTGCAGAGTCATGTCAAGGCATGTAAAATACCTTGGCGGCTTAAATTGGGATTTTTCTTCATTGGAAAATATGCCTATAGATAATAAATTCATTAAATTGGTTGAAATGTATCTGGAGTCTGTGCTTCAAAGCACTTCAGAAAACAAAGGCTGGAAGCTTCCTGAAACAACGCTGGTATATCCATGGATAGTGAGATTATTTCCGGATATAAAATATATTCATTGGGTAAGAGATCCAAGAGATTCAATTCTTGGGAAGCATCTTACTGATGATTTGATGGATTTTGGCATAGAATACGAGTCTACAGATGATCTGCTTATGAAGCGTGCTGTAAGCTGGAAGTATCAGCGTGAGATTATGAAAGCTACGCCAAAACCAAAACAGCTTATTGAAATTCGTTTTGAAGATTTTATACTACATCAAGAAAGCACATTAGCTCAAATTGAAGATTTTCTTGGAATAAAACTCGCCAAAATTGAGGTGCGACCAGAATCTGTTGGAAGATGGAAAACCAACGATTCCTGGAAAGCAGTAAGCTCTGTGTTCCAGGATGATCTTGCTGAATTAGGTTATAACTGAATGTAAAAGTCAGATGTCTATAATTCCTTCTCTGACCATATAATCTAATATAGAGTTGACAGCATCATCTAATGAAGCTGCACCTAAGTCAATCAGCATATCAGGTTCAAGCGGCGGCTCGTATGGGGATGATATACCGGTAAAGTCCGGAATCTCTCCTTTGCGAGCTTTTTTGTATAAGCCTTTTGGATCGCGCTGTTCACATACTTCGATTGATGTACTTATATGTATCTCCTTAAAACATGAATCTCCAATAATCTCTTTTGCCATCATCCTGTCATCAATGAATGGCGATATTAATGATGCTATCACAATTAATCCGGCTTCATTAAACAAGCGTGCAACTTCTGCTGTACGTCGTATATTTTCTTTTCTATCCTCTGGTGAAAATCCTAAATCCTTATTTAATCCAAATCGCAGGTTATCACCATCTAATACATAACAGGTTTTTCCAATTTCTGTTAATCGCTTTTCTGTTTCATATGCCAACGTGGATTTGCCGGAACCGCTTAACCC
>JAPXND010000012.1:31057-32896 GCA_033808695.1 Armatimonadota bacterium | reverse complement strand
TTTACCAGCATATCTGCACCAAATACTCCCATTGATGTTGTTATTCCATAACCGGACAGCAGTTCAGTGAAATATTTGTACAGCCTGTCTGCTTCATTAGGATTTGCTGCATCTGTAAAGCTGGGGCGTCTGCCTTTTTTTGCATCAGCATAGAGAGTGAACTGAGATACCACAAGGGCTTCTCCCTTTACATCAATGAGTGATTTATTCATTTTGCCTTCATCATCCTCAAAGATACGAAGGTTGGCAATTTTTTCTGCAAGATATTCTGCGTCTGAATCATTATCATTCTTTCCGGCGCCAAACAGAATTACCATTCCGCTGCCAATCTCACTGACAATGGCTCCGTCAATCTCAACACTGCCATATGTTACTCTCTGGATAACAGCTTTCATATTATTCTTCCTCTTTGACATATCCTGTACGTCTTACATCAAGGATATCACTTAATCCACCGATTTTGGCTATAAGATTATTTAGATGGTCTACACTGTCTATTTCCACAGCCATATTGAATATAGCCGTTTTGTTGGGAAATGAGTGCACTTTTGCTGAGCGAATATTGGTTTTTAGTTCGCTGAATACAGCAGAGATATCGGTAAGAAGCCCAACTCTATCAAGAGCTTCAATAACGATGCCGGTTTGGAATCGTTTGCCTTCCGGATAGCTCCAGCTGACTTTTACAATTCTATCAGGTTCTCTTGCAATGTATGGAGCTATGTTGGGGCAGTTTTCCCTATGCAGAGTTATTCCGCGCCCTCTGGTAACGTATCCTATTATTTTGTCGCCGGGTATTGGTGAGCAGCAGCGGGAAATTTGAAATGCCATTCCATCAACACCATCGGCAGAAATAGTCATTTTATTGCCGGAATCGGGTCGTTTGGAAGTTATTACAAACTCTTCGGTTGACGGCTGGAGCGATGCAAGTTTTCGTATTATGGTTAAAACAGGAATATGACCATATCCAATTTCTGCCATAAGGTCATCTTCAGTTTGAACATTAACCGATTCAAGTATTTTTTGAAGGTTTTCGGATTTCAGCAGTTCCTTTCGGTCCATGGAAAGACGATCGGCTTCTTTTTCAAGCATTTCTCGTCCTTTATTAACAGTTTCTGCATATCTTAAGCGTCTAAAATGTGCTTTTACTCTGCTGCGAGCGTGAGATGTTTTAACAAAATTCAACCAGTCAAGACTGGGAGCTACATTTGACCGAGATATAATTTCAACAATATCGCCATTTTTAAACTTGTAGCTGAGAGGAACAATTCTGCCATTTACTTTGGCACCGGCGCAATGGTTTCCCACATCACTGTGGATACGGTATGCGAAGTCTACCGGTGTTGAACCCGCCGGAAGGTCGATAACATCGCCGCGTGGTGTAAAGAGGAAAACCTGATCTGTAAACAGGTCATCTGTAACAGATCTAAGGAATTCGTTGTCATCCTTGGAATCGGCCTGCCAATCGAAGAGCTGTTGTCTCAGCCATGACAGTTTGTTTTCAAATGTTTGATCTGTTTTTGCTCCTTCTTTGTATTGCCAGTGAGCGGCAATTCCAAATTCTGCGGTTCTGTGCATATCCCAGGTGCGTATTTGTATCTCAAGCGGCTCACCGGATGTGCCAATCACCTTGGTATGCAGCGATTGATACATGTTGGATTTAGGTTTTGCTATGTAATCATCAAATCGTTCTGGAATGGGTTTCCACTGTTCATGAACAACGCCTAATGCATGGTAACAATCGGCAACAGTGTCTACTATTATGCGAATGGCTATCAGGTCATAGATTTCGTTGAAATGAACTTCCTGGTTTTGCATTTTCTGATAAATGCTGTATAAATG
>JAPXND010000012.1:0-31047 GCA_033808695.1 Armatimonadota bacterium | reverse complement strand
GTATAAATGCTTAGGTCTGCCCTGTATTTCAGCCTTTATGCCTTCTTCTGCCATTCTGCGTCTTGCAATGCCAATTACTTCTACTAATTCTGATTCACGTTCTCCGCGGGTTTTGGATACCATATCAACAAGTTTATAATGCTCGTTTGGATACAGATGCTTAAACGCAAGATCTTCAAGCTGCCATTTTATCTGCCATATTCCAAGCCTGTGTGCAAGAGGAGCATATATCTGAATGGTTTCAGTAGCAACTTTATGCTGTCGTTCCGGTGACAGAGCAGAGAGTGTGCGCATGTTATGAAGACGGTCTGCAAGTTTAATAATCATAACGCGGAAATCTTTTGCCATTGCAAGAAATATTTTCCTCAGGTTTTCGGCGCTTCGCTTAGATTCGGTAGTTTTCTTCTTGCGTCCATCAGGCTCAACACCTTGTTCCTTAGTTTCAAAATCTGCAAGCTTCAGTTTGGTAACGCCATCAACTAAATCGGAGATTTCTTTGCCAAACATGGTGGCTATCTGCTCTGATTGAATGTGTGTATCCTCAACTACATCATGAAGAAGTGCAGCGCAGATGGTTTTTACATCCATCTGCAAATTTGCAAGGATTCCGGCAGTTTCAACAGGATGGATGATATATGGCTCGCCGGAGGCACGTGTCTGCCCTGAATGGACCTCATCAGCAAATTCATATACCCTCCTTATGAGTTCCACATCGGCGTTTGGATTATAAGATTGTACGCGTTCGATGACGGTTTCTATCGTCATCTTTGTATCCCTTCCGGCTGCTTATTAATGCAGCTATATATTTGTAAATGTGTTTAATTTTCTTTAATTGAATGCAGCAGCAATAACATACCAGCTATGTGCATATATTTTAGTATTAAACCATAAATTTATTGGCAAGATGCACGTGCATCTATTAAAACCATCTGGACCGTTTCATATCCGTTAAAATTGTTTATTTTTATATTGTAGCATACGTCGATTAAACTTCCAAGTGCAAACTCTTCTATATGTTCACCCCAGCCCCAAGCAATGCAATCTATAGGTATACCGGAGTTATGCCTTAGAGATAGTTTTAGGTGATTTCCGGCTCTTCCCACTTTTCTAACTTGGCTTATACGGCAGTTTCTTGTAAGGAATACCGGCGTATTGTTGTCATGCCCTGTTGGTTCCAGCAGCTCTATTTCTGCAGCGAACTCTTTAGTAATTTTGCATAAAGGAATCTCACAGTCTATTTCTATAGATGGAAAAAGATCATCCTCATTTAAACAATCGTCTGCAAGAGCATTTATGGTATTTTTGAATTCATCTAAATTGCTTCCGGATATAGAGAGACCTGCCGCCTGTGAGTGACCTCCAAATCTGTCCAGAAGGTTGTTGCAGGTGCATAATGCATCATATATGTTGAAGGCTTTGATGCTTCTTGCCGATCCAACGCCGGACTCATAGCTCTCGTCCATGGCAATGAGAATAGAGGGTCGGCAGAACCGTTTGGTTATCTTTGCTGCAACAATTCCTATAATGCCGGGGTGCCACCTTGATGATGACAACACCAAGACTTTTGATGTTTCCGCTAACCCCTTGCCAATAATCTGATCTATAGCCTCATCCATTATACGGCTCTGCTCTTTTTGCCGTTCATTATTTAAAGTTTCCAGTTGATTAGCAATATCACGCGCCTGTGAATCGTCAGATGTAAGCAGAAGCTCTAATGCCAGTGATGCTTCATTAAATCGGCCGGCAGCATTAAGTCTGGGTGCAAGTATAAAAGCAATGGATTCGCTGTTGAGCATGTCCGGTGTTAATTTGGATTTGTTTATAAGCGATTTCAACCCTTTTTTGCCGGTGCGGGGCATTTCATCCAATCCGCATTTAACAAGAACACGATTTTCTCCAATAAGCGGAACGATATCCGCTCTGGTTCCAAGCGCTGCCAAATCACAAAATCGTTGTCTGAATGAATCTATAGGGAGTTCAAATACCGATGCAACGGCTTCGGCAAGCTTAAATGAAACGCCTACACCCGCCAGCCACTTAAATGGATAGCCGCTATTTGGTTTATGCGGATTAATAACTACATTAGCCGGAGCAATTCTGTCTCCTACTTCGTGGTGATCTGTTATGATTATGTCTATGCCGTTATCTCTGGCATATTGCACAGCTTCAAATGCAGATGTGCCGCAATCAACAGTTATAATTAAGGTTACACCTTGAGCTATGGCTTCATTAACACCAGATTTGCTTAGGTCGTATCCTTCATTTTCACGATGTGGAATATACCATGATACATTGGCATTGAGAATGCGCAGCATTCTTACCTGCAGCGCTGTTGCCGTTATTCCATCAACATCAAAATCGCCGTGTATCATAATCCGCTCATCGGCTTCTATTGCCTGCTTGATTCTATTTGCAGCCCATTCAATGCCGTCAAGGAGAAAGGGGCTGTGCATTTGAGAGATATCGGGATTAAGGAATTCTTTGGCTTCGGATGCGTTTTTGATTCCTCTTATTGCTAAAATCTCGGCAAGCTCGTGTGATATTTCAGTTTCGCTGGCGAGATTTGCAGCTAAATCCATATCTTTTTCAATCAGATGCCAATTTTTTTGTGCATATATTGAGCTGGTTGACATTGCTGCTCCATCGCTTTATCTATGTTAATAAAAAAGCCTGCATCGCATGGGATATCATACGTCAGCAGGCTTATATTCAATCATAACTCTTTGATTAAATTAGAATCTTCGTTTTCTCTTTTTAGAGGTACTGCTTGATTTTGCCTTTCCGGATGTATCTCTTGTTAAAGATTCTTCACCATCTGCAGATTCTGTTTTATGCTCAGCAGGATTAACCTCTTTTGGTTGAGGCGCCTGTTTTGCAATACTTGGACCTCCTGCAGTTTGAGGAGCGCCTCTGTTTGCAATTCTGTTCCATAGAACTAATAACTGGCTTGCATTGAAAATAGATGAATAAGCTCCAATGGTAATACCAATTATTAATGCTATTACAAACTGTCTTATGCTGCTTGCTCCAATTATTAACAGCGCTAAAAGCGTTAACAATAATGTAAAAGATGTATTGATAGATCTGGTTATTGACTGAAGGATACTTTTGTTTACTAATGTATCAAAGTCTTCACCGCGAACTCTAAGTTTCATGTTCTCGCGGATTCTGTCAAAAATAACAATCGTGTCATGAACGGAGTATCCTATAATTGTCAGAAGTGCAGTTACAAACAAGCTGTCTATTTCCCAGTTGAATAAAAGACCAAATACTGCAAAAGCGCCTATTACAACAATTACGTTATACAGCAGCGCCAAAACAGCGCATACACCAAATCTGAATCCTATTTTTATTCCACCAATTGCAAACCTTATTGTCAAATAAAGAATAATAGCGATTGATGCAAATACTATTGCCCAGAAAGCATTGTTGGTAAGCTCTTTGCTGATTGTAGGACCAACGCTGTCTTCTGATAATACATTTCCGCCAATTTGCTCAATAGATTCCCGAACTTTTAGACTATCCTCTCTGTCCATTACTTGGGTTCGAACGAAAAACAAGCTTTCATTAGGAACATTTGAGGATGCTTTTTGGATTATGCTGTCATTATAACCAAGATCGCTGAATGTTTTGTTCAGCTGTTCAGCTGTTATATGTTGTGAAAAACTTATTTGGTAGCTGTTGCCGCCGGTAAAGTCTATTCCTGTTTTGAGTCCGCCCTTAAATAAAGCAATTACTCCCGGAGCTATTATAATTGCACTAATCAAAAACCAAATCCACATTCTTTTTACAATGTCTATATGTTTTGGTGATGATTGATCATGTACCCATTCACGTTTTACACCAAAGAGCTTGGGATTATTAGCAAAGCCGGTATTTACAAGCAGGTACAGCAGGGATCTGGTAACTGTAATTGCTGTAAACATACTTATTGCTACACCAATGAGCAGAACAAGCGCAAACCCTTTTATTGGACCAGTTCCGTAATAATACAAAATACATGATGTTATTGCCGTACACATGTTAGAGTCAAAAATTGATGTAAATGCACGGGCAAATCCGGCATCTATTGCAGCCTTAAGTGTTTTGCCGGCACGGAGCTCTTCTTTTAATCGTTCAAATATCAGAATATTGGCATCTATTGCCATACCTATTGATATGATGTAAGCAGCAATACCAGGCAGTGTTAATGTTACCGGTATTAATTTGAAAACTGCAAATGTTATAGCTGCATATATAACTAATGCTACGTCTGCTATAAATCCTGGAAGCAGATAAAACGCCAGCATAAAGATAATTACTAACGCTAGCCCTATAATGCCTGCTTTTATGCTTTCTTCTACAGATGCTTTACCAAGTGTAGCTTCAACTTTTTGGCTTTGAATAACATCCAGCGGAACGGGAAGTGCACCGCCATTTATATAATTTGCAAGTTTCTGTGCAGATTCCATTGTAAAGTTGCCTTCAATAACTGCCTTGCCATCAAGAATCGGGTTTCTGATTGTCGGTGCGCTTAATATTTTATCTTCAAGCACTATAGCTAAATGTTCGTCAACATTACGCCTTGTAAAATCTGCAAATTTCTTGCGTCCTTCGGTGGTAAATTCCAAGGCAACTACGCTTTTATAACCTTCGCCAACATCGCCTCTTGAATTAGGCTTGATATCGTTGCCAGTCATTATTAATGGCGATTCTTCTATAACTTTTTTAGAATCTATAATATCGCCATCGTTATTAGTAAATTCATAAATTTCATTTCCGTCTTCATCTTCAATCTGTGACATTCTATATTTTGCCATAGGATGTCTTTTGTCTTGAACGTCCTTCAGATGGCGGAATTCCATTCTGGCTGTACCCTGAAGCTGTTCAATTGCTTTATCAACATCAGCAAAATCTGGAAGTTCTACTACAATCTGATCATAACCTTTTGGTTGGATAACCGGTTCAGATACTCCAAATTTATCAATTCTGTTTCTCATAACTCTTATTATTGCCGGCAGATGTTCATCATGCTTCCATTTTTGATTACTGCCAAGCTTATCAGTTTGAGCCTGAAGTACAACTCTTACACCACCTGCAAGATCAAGCCCTCTTTTTGTAGGTTTGGTAAATAATACAACTACAGAGCCTACCACTATTAGGATTATTAATATAAGTATCTGATATTGTTTCAACGGGTATTATCCTCCCAAAAGATATATAAGCCATTATTGTTATTTTGGCGCACAATAATAAATTATAACTAACTGAACCGTCAATGTCAATTGCAATCATGCTGGCATGATATGATTATTGCTCATTATATGTCAACGTGCATGGCAATTAACGGCTGCTATTTCTTGCCCGCCCAGCTTTCATAGCGAATGATATCATTAAGCTCGCGTCTTGGGCGCATCTGAGGCTGGCTTTCTGCATATCCTATAGGAATCATTGCAACGGGTATAATGTTCTCCGGTGTTTCAATTGCCTTAGCAACCATATCCGGATCAAATGCTCCTACCCATACTGTTGACAGCCCGACTGATGTTGCTGCAAGCTGACAGTATGCTGCGGCTATTGTTGCATCCTGTGTGGCATACAAATCTCTTCCGCGTGATTTGAATTTGCCTTCAGAGAGCATGAGATTTGCACAAAAAACCAATACAACAGGTGTCTGAGTGATAAACGGCTGTCCGTATGCAGCATTCATAAGTTCCGTTTTAGTATCGGCATTTCTCACTACAACAACTTCATATCCCTGAATGTTGCCTGCAGAGGGCGCTGCATTTATTGTTTGCAGTATAACATCAAGTTTTTCCTGCTCTACTTCTTTATCAATGTAGCTGCGCACTGATCTTCGGTTTTTTACGGCTTCAAAAAAATTCATTTTTTACCTCCCTGAATGACTGCTATGTCATTCATTTAATGATTTTTCCAAGTTCAAATGCAAGTGTAGAAAGTGTTCTTACTCCCATGCCGGTGGCTCCCATAGCCATATACTTAGAACCATCTGCTGGTCCGCTGCCAGATGAAAAATCTGCTGTACCGCCTATATCCATGTGGATCCAAGGCACCTCGTTTACAAATTCCTGGATAAATAGTCCGCCCTGTATTGCGCCTGCAGGCCGTTCTCCGGCATTTCTTATATCGGCATAGCTGCTTTTCAGCAGGTGCATATAATCTGCGGGAAGTGGAAGCTCCCACACCCGTTCGCCTGTTATTTCGGCAGTTTTCTTCATAACTTCAATAAACTTTCTATCGTTGCCCATAATTCCTGTAATGTCATTTCCTAACGATACAACACATGCTCCGGTTAGTGTGGCAATATCAACTATATAATCTGCGCCCTGTTCCACTGCATACGAAATTGAATCAGCAAGAATCAGTCTGCCCTCTGCATCGGTGGTGGTTATCTCAACTGTTTTGCCGTTCATACAGCGAATTATATCTCCGGGCTTGTATGCAGCTCCATCCGGCATATTTTCTACACATGGAACAAGGCCTATAACATTAATATTGGGTTTTAGTTCACCAATTACCCTCATAGCTTCTATAACTGCCGCTCCGCCTGCCATATCGAATTTCATTCCGTGCATGCCTGCAGATGGTTTTAGTGATATTCCGCCGCTGTCAAATGTTACGGCTTTTCCTACCAATGCAAGCGTTGGTCTGTTTTCTCCCACTGTATATTTCAGTGATAGGAGTTTTGGTTCATTAGCGCTTCCTTTTCCTACGCTTATTATTGCATTCATGCCTAATTCCAGCATTTTCCACGAATCAATCTCTTCATAAGTCAGTCCTGCATAGTTTGCTATAACCTTTGTGTATTCAGCAAGGAACTCGGGTGTAACAACGCTTGATGGCTCGTTGCCAAGATTGCGGGCATTGTTTACTGCTTCACCCATTATTTTGCCCAAGTTCATTCCGGATTCTATGGAAGGGATTTTATCAACATCGAATTCTACAATATCAAAGGTTTCTATAGCTTTTTTTGAGGAGGGTGTTTTGTAGAAATCCGATTGATATGCGCCTATAAGCGCTCCTTCAACCATTGCCTGCGCTGCCTCTGTTGGATCAAGTCCGCCGATTCCTGCGCCATGGACTATAGAAGCGACCTTTTTCATCCCCTTATTCTGAAGGTATCTGACTGCAGCGCCGGAAACCATTCTTATCTCGCGGGCGCCGAAGTCTTCAGATTTCCCAAGTCCCATAACTAACACTCTGTCTGGGCGAATCATTCCATCGGTATAGATAAGAGTGGTTTCCATCAGCTTGCCGGTGATTTCTTCTTCGCTTATGAGCCGAGAAATTATTCCATGGATAGCATTGTCTACAGCTCCTGTAGCGCCGCCAGGGATTTTTACTCCTTCAAATATATTTACAATCAGCGCATTGCATTCATGCTCTATAGCTGATTTATTTACGATTTTAATATCCATTTTCCTTACCTTTTTAGTTGATTTGAATCGGAATAAAATGTTTGATGCTATTATTATATGCTATATATATTGAGTGGGATCAGGTATTCCCGCATTTTGGAACCCTTTTTTTCTTAGTATGCAGGCATCGCATTCTCCGCATGATCTTCCGTCAACGGCTGGGTCATAGCATGTTATTGTATCAGAATAATTTACTCCTAATTTTGTTCCGCATAGTATAATTTCGGCTTTAGACATATTCATTAGAGGGGTATGAATTTTTATCCGCATATCTCCTTCTACGGCAGCCTTAATTGCCGTGTTTGCCATGGCTTGATACGCATCTATAAACTCTGGTCTGCAATCCGGATATCCGCTGTAATCTACAGAATTTACTCCGATGAAAATATCTGCAGAGCCTATGACTTCTGCCCAGGCTAGTGCAAATGAAAGAAAGATGGTGTTTCTGGCTGGTACGTATGTAATGGGTATGGCGCCGTTGGAAGCTTCACCGGAACGATTTTTTGGAACATCAATATCAGCTGTTAATGCCGACCCGCCGAATTTACGGAGGTCTATATCTATGATGATGTGCTTTTCTGCACCGAATTGCTTTGCAATTTTTTCAGCACATCTAAGTTCAATATCATGCCGCTGTCCGTAGTTAAACGATAGTGCGAATATATCATAGCCTTGATTTTTGGCAATTGCCAAAACTGTTGCAGAATCCAATCCGCCGCTTAATAGAACTACGGCTTTCCGTCTCGTTTCCATAGCGCATACCCTTATAAGATGCTGAGAACTTTTGCTCCAGCTCTAATCAACGTCCGCCGAGTCCGGAAAGCTTAATACCCTCTACAAAATATCGCTGATTGAATATGAATATAATGAGAACGGGTATAAGTGCAATAATAGAACCCGCCATCAATTGGGTGTAGTTTGTTGCATGCATACCAACGAAATATTTTAATCCTATAGGGAGAGTTCTCATTTCTTCGGTAATGGTAACAATTAACGGCCACATGTAATTTCCCCAGAACCCCATGAATGTGAAGGTTGTAAGTGTTGCAAGCGCTGGTTTGCTGAGCGGTAAAATAACCCTAAGCCAAATGCCTATGTAGCCGGAGCCGTCAATTTTTGCGGCATCCTCCAAATCAGACGGAAGTCCCATAAAAAACTGTCGAAGCATAAATGTACCGTAAGCGCTGAACATACCGGGAATGATAAGCACATGGTAGGTATTTATCCATCCCAAATACTTCATAATAACAAATACCGGAATCATTGTTACAGATCCTGGAATCATCATAGTTGCCAGGTAGGCAAAGAACAGCTTGTCTCTTCCTGGAAATTGAAGTCTTGAGAATGCATAAGCAGCCATTGCGCTTGTTACTACCTGACCAAATGTACCTACAACAGCAACAAAGGTGCTTGAAAGATAGAGCCTGAAGAAATGTATTTCTCTCCATGCATCTGGGTAGTTGCCCCACCATGCTCTAATTTTTTCACCATCAACAATGGTGTCTTTCCAGAAAAAGTATTTAGGCAGCCAAACGATTCCGCCAGCTGCAGAAAACACCTCGCTTGGCTGTTTTATAGATGTAAACAGCATCCAAAGAAACGGCACAAGCATAGTTACTGCGCCTAATGATAGAATGATATAAAGTATTATTTTTGTACTGGTTTTAAGTTTATTCATATGTCACCACTTTTCCACCAAGTTTCCATGTAAGAAGAGTGAGTATTAATACTATTGCAAATACAAACCAGGCGATTGCAGATGCATATCCCATATTAAACTTTTCAAATGCTGTTTGAAACAAATAGTATTCTATAGTTGTTGTGCTTCCGGCAGGTCCTCCACCGGTCATAACGTTTGCGGTCATAAATCCACCCTGAAATCCGCCAATTATACTCATTACCAGGATGAAAAATGTTGTAGGACTGATCATAGGCCAGGTAATTGCCCAGAACTTTGCCCAGGAAGATGCACCATCAATTTCTGCTGCTTCATACATTGATCTGGGAACACCCTGCAGCGCGGCAAGATACAAAATCATATTATATCCGCCAAGTCCACCCCATAAGCCCATAATAATAAAGGATGGTTTTGCCCATTTTACTGTCCCCAGCCAATCCGGAGGAGTAATAAGAAAGGTGGAAATTGCATTGAATATCTGCTGACCATAATATCCTATTCCTATGAAAATAAGCGCGCTTAGGATTACCATAATTGTTTTATAAGTTCCATCAACCCATGGAAGCTTTATTTTCTCAAATATCCATTGAATTAATGATACTATTGCAGCAGCTGTGCCTATTATCATAAGTGCAAAAACAATAGCGCAAACAATGGTAAAAAGTATTCCTACTATTTTGTGTGTATATATGTAGTTGCCAAATGCGCGGAGGATTTTGTTAATAAGCCCGATATCGGCATTATACAAATATTTCCATAGAATGAGTACTGCTACGCCGGAACATACGGCAGGAAGAAAATATATAGTTCTGAATATTGTTATGCCTTTTAGCTTCTGATTCATTAGTATGGCAGTTATTAAGCTGCCTGCCATGCCAAGAGGGATTCCTATAAGCAGATAGACAGTATTGTAAACATACTGCCAGAAGAATGGATCGTTTGCTACTCTTCTTCCATCTTCAGTATGAAAACCAAGAAGACTTACAAAATTTTCAAAGCCAACCCAGGTAGGCGGTTTGAAAATATTCCAGTGAGTAAATGCCATAATAAATGATGCCAACACTGGCAGTGATGTGAATACAAGAAATCCTATGAAGTTAGGTAAAAGGAACCCGTAAGCTGCCAATGTTTCACGCTTTTTATTGCTTATATGGTTTTTAATAGGCTTATCATTTTTCATTGTAATTTTCCTAATCCAGGAAGTTTGGGTTAGCTATATTTCGCTGTATAAGTGCATTTATGCGTTTTGCAATTGCATCACATGCCTCATCCGGCGATTGTTCTTTTAACCACATTTTATCCAATTCAATTGACATGCAGGAAGTAACGTCAAGGTTGTTTATATAAGGCGAAAATTCTTGAACTCTTGCATATTTCATTTCATCCATGTGAAGCTTGTTGTTTGTTTCTTTAGGATAATCGGGATTATACGAAAATGATTTTGCTATTGCCGGGTCGTCAAGTGTGGGTATACCATCACCATAATTGGCAATTAACTCTTGATTTCCTTTAGAAAGCAGAAAAGAAATGTATTTTAATGCAGCATCTCTATTTCGGCTGGTTTTTGGAATAGAGTATGTTTTACTTGCAAGAAGGGTAAATCTGTTTGGCCCGTGCGGAACACTAACAACATCCCAGTCAAGATCTTTTTGCTCACGATATTGAATTATCATCCATCTGCCGGAAAGCATCATGGCAACTTTAGATTCTCTGAACAGAAGTGCGTCACTTCCCCATGAGCCGGTTGGCGCCATGCTTGCCGCTTCACTTGTTGTTGGCATTACATGATGCTTTAGTCTTAAATCCGCCCAGTATCTTATGCCTTTTTTTACTTCCGGCGAATCCATGGTGCAGGTTTTGCCATCTTCACTGAATAGCCTGCCGCCATACATCCAAATAAAAAACCACCAGTTGCTGTTATCTATATATAAACCTTTTCTGTCTGGGATAGTCATTCCGTTAACAACTTTGTTTTTGGTAAGTTTTTTTGCTGCTTCAAGGCATTCATCCCATGTCCAACCCGGCTTAGGATAAGGAATGCCGGCTTCGCGGAACATTTTTCTATTATAGAAAATTACAAATGGGCCGCAGTTTTCCGGTACGCCTATTAGTTGTTTTTTTGCATTTGGATCTGAATCGTCTTTGAAATATATATAGGGTGCAAGGCTTGGGTAAAGCTTATCAACCGGTATATTGTATTCTTCAACATAGGGCTGCAAATCAAGCAAAACGTTGTTTTTTGCAAACAGCCTTATACTTTGAGGGTCATAAATTGCCATAACATCAGGCGGAACATCGCCGGCAAGCTGAGTGAGAAGACGCTGTGTTTCTGCGCTTGGATCGTTTATGACTCTAATGTCGGGATTATGCGATTCAAACAGGGCTATCTGGTTTTTCCTTATAGGGCTGGGGTCGACTGCCCATCTAATTATGGTTTTCCCTTCCTCACGCGGGTATGCAGTGGCATATAAATATATGCCTGTAGCAATCGTTGCCGCAACTCCAAGGAATATTCCGATATTTGTTATTAATCTGCTGAACTTGTTTTCATTTTCCACAGTGGTATTATATAAGAATTATAATTATTCTGCAAATTTACACGTTATATTGTAAATACTATGCTGCATGTAGAAATATGTTGTTTTGGCGGAAGTGAAATTAGAGACGAGTAAATAGAATGCAGGCATATATCGATATGTGCTTTTGATATTGCAATGTGCTAAAATTATAGAACAGGGTAGCTTTTAACAGCCCGTTGGTGAAATTGTTATCAGCAATACTTTGGAAAGATGGTATTAAATGAAATTTAAACTTCATCATCCTTTGTGGGTTCATTTGCCAGCAGTTTGCATTCTAATAGTATACATTTTGAAGATGAAGAGATCTCTTCCTTTGCCGGAAAGCTCACCGGTGCATTTTGGGTTTTCGGGAGAGCCCGACAGATATGGTTCGCCATGGGAAATTGTATGGGTAACTATAGGGTTCAGCATATTCTTCATTCTGATTTCGGTTGTATTTGACGATCTTTGGGCGCGTTATGAAATTACCAAACGGTTCAATTGGCATTCACTTATGGATGAAATAGCGGTTGCATTTATGGTGTCGATAGGCTTATGTCACATTGATATGATGCAGAGTGGTGTTGAAATTTTTAAATTTCCTTGGAGATTAATAGTTCTGATTATAGTTTCTTCATGCATAACGGCTATATTTTTTGAAATGCTGAGAAAACCGTGTCCGGAGAGCTGTCCCCATAATGAAGGTAACAGCTTGGAATTGCAAAAAAGCATTGAAGATGAATTTAAATCCGGCGAGATGATTGCTTACAGTGAAGCTCAGCATATGCCGTTAGTTACTATCCCTGCAATGATACTAGGTATAATAATTGTAACTTTTTCTTTGTTTTCAACTGATGACAGAATGGGAATGATTTTATTGATCTTAAGCGGATTAATATTAATAAGCATTTCTGTTGTTTTTCATGGGATGATTACAACCGTTACATTGGAACATGTAACAGTTCGTTTAGAGATAGTGAAGATTAGGCTTCTTAAGCTTAATGCTGCCGATATAGTTGATGTGGAGTTTTATAGATTTTCTCCCATAGCTGATTTTGGAGGATGGGGGATTAGATTTGGCAAAAAAATTAAAGGATACTATTGGAGAGGCAATACCGGAGCCTTGATTACAATGAAAAACGGCAAAAAGTATCTGGTAGGTTCGGATAATGCAAACAATCTTGCCGCTGTTATTCGTGGAGCGATTTCTGCATCCTCCGAATCTTTCTAAAATAGAAGGAGCAGTATCTGTTTATAAACTGCTCCTTTTGTTTTTTTATCACTGCGCAATAAATTTTATGCATTAAGGAATAAATTCCAGAAGGGGTCAACTCCCGGTTCTTCAAGTTCAGAATCACAGTTGTTTCTATGAATTATACTGCTCTTCAATGTTGAATCAAATCTGCCAAGAACAAATCCTTCTATGCCATATTCTTTCCATGCATTTAATACGCCATCTACCGACTTGGGATCGACTGCTGCAAGAAGTGTTCCTTCACTTATTGCAGCCCATGGATCAAAATTAAGTGCATTGGCGAAAGCTGTAATGTCATCTGGTACTGGAACAGCATCAAAATCTGCATATATATTGATTCCGCAAGCCGCAGACATTTCATAAAGTCCACCTAATACACCGCCTTCGGTTGCATCGTGCATGGCATGCACACCGCCTGCTTTGTAGGCAGAGAGCGCATCTTGCACAACAGTTATCTGATCTGTTCTTGCACAAAGTGAATCAAGATGTGAGCTGCTGATTTTACCTGACAGTTTATCCTTATAGATTATAGCAAGCAGCGCCGACGCTTCAATTGACGGTCCTTTGCTCATAAGCAAAACATCGCCATCTTTGGCGCCGCCCGGTGATATCCAATCATCCTTGTCTGCATATCCCCATACCGTAACCCCGCCTATTATCGGAATAGTTACAGCGCCATACCAGCCGGTGTGTCCGCCGGCTATTGCTATTCCAAGCTGATTGGCTGTTTCTGAAATAGATACTATTATTTTTCGAGTTTCTTCTTCCGAGAAGCCGGGAGGAAGAAGAAGCGAGTAGGTCATCATGGAGGGTTTAACTCCCGTAACAGCTACATCGCTGGCGCCGATATGCACGGTGAATGTTCCCATTATCTCAAGCGGAAGTCCTGCTGCCGGAAATATGGGGTCCTCAGCAATAGCCATTACTCTGTTGCTGCCTATGTCTATTATAGCAGCATCAAGTCCTGCGCCGGGACCGACTATTATTTTATCAGATGGTGCACCGTATGCATCCTTTAATAGCGCTGCTGTTCTATTTGGCGGCAGCTTGCCAATATGTTCATTCATGCGATAATCCTCTGTTTAGTACTTTTTCTACATCTTCTATTTTGCCTTTTAGCCTGCCCTCTGCGTTGGCACGATCGTCTATGGTGATGCTTGTAAGCACACGCGGAGACAATTCCTTCATACGATTGTGGCATTTCATAATAAGCGCCATTACTTCGTTTTCGTTGCCCTCCAGAGTGGTTTGCATAGCTCCAAGCGTATAAGGAATACCGGATTTATCAACAATATCCAATATTTCCGCTATATGTTCTTTAAGTTCTTCGCCTGTTCCCACAGGTATAATAGAGAAGCTTACTACCAATTATCTGCCTCCTAGCTATAATAATATATTTTTTGTTATTCACTTGCTAAAATATTTAGAGAATTTTCTGCACTCTGCCAACTCGTCCATCTTGCAGCATTACCTTTATTCCATGAGGATGTGAAGGGCTGTTAGTGAGTATGCGGGCAACAATACCTTCGGAAAGCTGACCGGTGCGCTGATTTTGTTTTTCTATGATGCTGACAGCAATACCTGGCTGAATGTTTTGTTTCGTGGGTAAACTCATTTGTATCACTAGAATAAGGCTGTTGTAACTTTAGATTTTACTGCCAGGATAGCAACATCATCACGAAGGTAGCCGTTTGCATATTCATTGATGTTGTTCATAATGGTTTTTGGCAGATCTGTTATATCACCTTGAGACTGCTTAAGATGATTGGCCAATATCATATGAAGTCCATCAGTACCGAGGAATTTATCCTCATTTCTTGCATCGGTTGCACCATCAGTATAAAGAACTATTACATCGCCCTGATTGAACGGTATTTTTTGAATCTTATATTCTGCTTCCAGCAATGCTCCAACTGCAGGTCCGCTGCTTTTGAGTGTTTCAAGCTTGTTGCTGTTGTTTCTGCGCAAAAAAGGAAGCTCATGACCGGCATTAACATAGCAGAATGTGCCTTCTTTAGGATCTATTATTCCATAGAATACGGTAACAAATTTTCCTACCGGTGTATACTTGCATAATGCGTTATTTAATTTAGATATTACATATTTTGGATTTGGATCATCAAATGAATATGCTTCTATCATATATCGTGTCATTGCGGTGTATACAGCAGCATCCAATCCTTTCCCTGATACATCACCTATAACAACTCCGTATCTGCCATCAGCAAAATCTATAACATCATAAAAATCACCGCCAACGAGTGATTCATCATATGCAGCCAGATAGTGGCTCTGCACCTCTATATCTGGTCTTTCCTTATCTAAGTCCGGCAAGAAGCTCTGCTGAAGATTTTCGGCTATTCTCTTTTCTCTGCCATAGAGGTCTGCATTTCGTATGCTGGATGCAACGATTGGCGCTAAACGTATCATAATCCTCTTTTCACGCTCACCGAAGGGTTCAGCATTCTGTCGGAATATGTTTATTGCGCCAAAGAAGCCCGGGAGGTGCATAGGTACGGATATCATATGATGTGTACCATCGTCATCTACATTCATATCCTGAAATTTGCAGTAACGACTGTTTGGGATGTCGTTTAAAATCACCGGTTCTTTTGTTTGTGCAACCATTGCTGCGGTGCTTTCACATATATCTTCATGTTCTTTTATACTTGAATGTCTTATAAGGTTCTTTCGCCCCATTATCCTTACACCCACAATGTCAGGGTCGAATACCAGGATAGTACATGTTTGGGCGCCAACAACAGATTTAAGGTTTTCAGAAAGGGTATCAACCAGGGAATCAATCTCCAATTCTGAAGAGATCGATCGCCCGATTCCTGCCACTATTTCCAACTCGCGTGCATGGTCATCGGTTGCTTTTGCTGCAACCATCATCTCATTTCTCATCTGATGCATATCAAGTGCAAGAGCAGCCTGGTTAGATAAAGCATCAAGCATCTTTGCATCATCTTTAGGGAGCTTTTGAATTTTCAAAGGCTTTCCCGGATAGAATATTGCAAGTACGCCAAGGCAGTTATCTTTAAGCATTAACGGATTGTAAACAGCAGAGCCTATATTAGTTACTCCATCCAGTTTTTGTGCCATTACATAATCAGAAAAAACATCCTGCACAAATATCTGTTCCTTGCGGGAGAAACATTCGCCAATATTTCCTTCACCCGAACGAAATACCAGCTGCTTAGATACGTTTTCATCAAATCCGTTCATTGCTGCGATATATAAAAGGCTTCTCTCATTATCAAAAGGCATAAGGCAGACTGCACCAGCATCGAATGACGATGATACTATATCTACTATACTTTGATACAAATCAGACGTTATTGACACATTTGTAACAGCTTTTTGTATTTGAGTGAGATGATTAAAATCGTTGGATTGATTGTGCAGTTTAAGCTGAAGTCTGGTGTGTTCAGCAAGCATTCCTATGATAGGGGTAATAAAGGCTAATACTTTTAGTATGCTGGCAATGGCGAATTGATATCCGCTTATGAAATTGATGTTGGCGAATAATACAAGCTGGGCAAGCGCAGCAAATATAAGGCTGTATGCCAGCCATATAATAACATTGTTGTTTCTATGCATAGAGTATCGGCTGTACATGAAAGCTGAAACTACAAATGCAATAAAGCATAGAACGCTGATAAATAATCCGGGTTTGTTGCTGAATACACTTTTAAGCGCATATGGGAATAATGCGGTTAGAAGTATAATAAATGCAGCCCATATAACGGCTCCTACTGTTACGTATACTATTGATGGCTGCTGTTTAACTGTTTTAGCAGATCGATTTAAGAATATTCCATATATCAAAACTGCAGCAAGCGTTATCCATCCAAGCTGCCAAATCGGGAAGTATCCATTTTCGTAGGAGATAATACTGATCTGTGACGGATAGATTAGCGATTCTCGGATGCCCATTATTCCGAGCGCTAAATATGCAGCGCCTATATATAAATATATCAGCCTTTGATGTATGATATGCTGCATAATCATTATGGCAAATACACCTAAAGCGAGGATAGCAGACAGCCAGGAAACAGCTACAAGGGCATGAGGACACGGTAATGATGGCATGCTTGATAAAACTGCGAAGATTGCACCAAATAAGCATATCAATATTATAACAAACGGTTTCCTCATAATAGATATAGTTACTCCTTGTATACAGTGCAGCCATTATTAAATATTTTATCATACCAATATATTATGGGCAAGTTTTATAATGCTGTGCAGCCTATATTTAAACTAAAATTAGCTTACACAATAGATAAGATAAATGTTATATGTAATTTTATGATTTGAATAATCTTTACATAGATTACGAATATATTATAAATCGCTGCACTTTGACGATAATAGTATCTTGTGTTAGTATAGCAGCATATTATATTTGAGGTGAAAAATGACTGCGATTGATATAAACAGGTGCGCTGAACTGCTTTATGAAATTGGACAAATTCCGGTGGCTCCTTTTCATGAAAAGAGAATAAAGCAGTATATACTTAAAAAGCTGTCAAAGCTTGATGTAAGGGTTAGTGAGGATGAATACGGAAACATTATTGCAGTTTATGAGGGAGCCGGAGCCAAAGATACCGGCGGCATAGCTCTTGGCGCCCATATGGATCATCCTGCAGTAGAGATAGTCAATAACGAATCGGGATATTTGCTTGGGAGTATTCATAAGAAGTTTTTTGATAACCCTGTTTCGATTCTTGTTTATCCTTCAAGCCCTCAGGATAATGACATTCCTATAAAAGGGATGATTAGAGAATGTGAAAAAGGAGAAGATGGTCTTCTTCATTTTAAGATATCGTTGGAGGAGGATTTAACTGAATCCCCATGCTTTGGTGTTTGGGATATTCCTGCTGCTGCAATCAAAGACAATTATGCTCATATGCGTGCTGTGGATGATGTGGCAGGATGCGCGCTGGTTATTACAGTATTGGAAGAATTGACAAGAATTAAGGCGCCATGCAGATGCTATGGTATATTTACCAGAGCGGAAGAAGTGGGATTTATAGGTGCATCTGCACTCATTCAGCAAAATATAATTCCTAAGGATGCCGTTGTTGTTTCCATAGAAACCAGCAAATCGCTTCCTGATGCCGTTATCGGAAATGGACCTGTTATTCGGGCAGGTGATGCTATTATGACATTTGACGGAAAAGCTGAGTTTCTTCTGCAGCATTCAAAAAAGCTGTTGCTGAAAGAGAATCCTGACCGGCATGTTCAACGCCAGCTGATGACCGGCGGCGGGTGTGAGGGAACTGTATACTCACTTGCCGGATATCCAACTACTGGTCTTGCTATACCATTAGGGAACTATCACAACATGGGTGTAGATAACACAATAATGCCGGAATATGTGGATCTGAACGATTTTTGCTGCGGCGCTGAGCTTTTGATAACGGCGGCAGCGAATGTGCATTGCGATTATGAATCGGAATTACGCTCAGAGCTTCTCAGCCATGCTGAAAGATTTTACCATAGGCTTAGAGGTTAAAATCGCCTGTTGTTTGAGATGTGAATCCTGCAGTTAATAGTCGAAATGAGTTTTGATACTTTCCAACAGTGCAGCGCCCGTTATCATGTTTGCGGCGATAGCACTGGTCATTATTTGTATGCTCTTAATCTCTCCCATTTTCATGTTGCTATCAGGGTCTAAAGGATTATTCTATGCAAATGATTAATATCAGATTAATATAGAATGGGAGGATACAGTGAGATTAGAACAAAATATTATTATTGTGTTTATGACCATATTTACCATTGCAATTGCTGCTGCAGATAATATTTCTGTGCCCAAATATGGCAGGGGTGTAACCGATGATTCTGGAATAATCCAAAAAACCCTGGATAAGTGCGCTGCGGCTAATGGTGGAGTGGTGTTTCTGCCGGCAGGAAAATATCGCCTTGATAAGCCCATTTGCATTCCTTCCGGTGTAACGCTTAAAGGTGACTGGGAAGCTCCGCATCATACCATGATTGATAAAGGAACGGTTATACTGGCATATGCGGGCAAAGGAAAAGAGAACGATCCTCCGCTCATCAAGCTTAATCCCAACAGCGCCGTAAAAGGAATAACCATTTACTATCCGGAGCAAAAATTGCCAGACCCTTTCCCATATCCGTGGACTATACAGGGAGAGGGTGCAGACTGCAGTATTATTGATGTTACTCTAACAAACTCCTATAATGCGGTAGACCTTGAAACTTATCCTAATGAACGGCATTATATAAGAAATCTGTTTGGCGGAATTCTAAGGAAGGGAATATTTGTAGACCAGAGCAAAAATGGCAGGATTGAGAATGTGCATTTCAGTCATAATTATTGGGTGAGGGCGGGTTTAGGACATCCAACATCATATTGGGATCCGCTGTTTGCAGATAGTTATCTTAATCTCACAGCATTCAGGTTTGGCAAAGCCGATAATGAGATTGCAACTAATACATTTGCTATACCGTGTAAAATTGGGTATCACTTTGTAAAATCCAAGCATGGCGCCTGTTGCGGAATTTTTAGTGGAATAGGCATGGATTTTACACAAAAACCAATATTGATAGAGGAGACACAAGATTCAGGAGTGCTTATTGCCAATGCAGAAATAGTAGCAGGCAATGCAGTGCGTTCAGAAGCGCAGATAGAGGCTGCATCCACTCATACAGGAACCGTTCAATTTGCTAATTGCAGTTTCTGGGGACCGGGTCAGAGTATTGCCAGGATACATGGTTCCGGAACAGTGAGCATGTTCAACTGCAACATGTCGCTTTATGCGTGGGATGTTCCAAGCGGAAAACCCGCCATTGAGGTATATGGAGGAAGCTTCAGCTTGGTAAGTTCAACGCTTTTTGCGGGCTGGGATAAAATTATACTTGATAAGAATGTTAAAACGGCAGTGATTATGTCTAATACAGCAAGAGGTAAGCTGGAAGTTGACAACAGGTCTGTGGGAGATGTGCAGATTGTCGGCAATTCCTGGAACAAGGATTGAAGATAATAAATTCAGTTATTTCATTACAATGAAGGATTTTGCAGATGAGATTGATAAATATAAGGCAAAGACATTTAGGAGGAAAAAATGTTAATTAATCGTTTATGCATTATTACAATGTGTACGGTGATTTTTTCGGGTGCAATTTCTGCCGCATCAATAAAAGTCACAACAATAGGCAAAGGTGTAAAAGATGATTCTGCTGTGATTCAAAAAGCGCTAGACAGATGTGCAGCTACCGGTGGAGGAACTGTAAGCCTTGGCGCCGGCAAATACCGACTTGATAAACCTATAAACATTCCGGCAGGAGTTACTCTTTCAGGAGTATGGGAAGCTCCTCACCATGTAAACTTTAATTCCGGTACATTAATTTATGCATATGCCGGCAAGAATAAAGAAAACGATCCGCCTCTTATTAAGCTGAATGCCAGCAGCACCTTAAAGGGTGTGTCTATTTATTATCCGGAACAAACTATTCCGGCTATTCCGTTCCCTTGGACCATTCAGGGCGAAGGCGTTCATTGCAACGTATTAGATGTTACCCTTTCTAATCCTTACAAGGCTATAGACTTCGGAACATATCCCAATGAACTTCATCATGCCCGCAACGTATTCGGCTGCCCGCTTAAAGTAGGTGTATATATTGATCAATGCACCGATATCGGACGTATAGAAAACGTTCATTTCAATCCTAACTTCTGGACAAGAATTGATAACGATGGTGCAAAAATTGACGGCGGCAAGCTTGTTGATTATACAAGAGAGAATTGCGTGGCATTTGATATTGGCAGAACGGACTGGGAATATGTGTTTAACACCTTTTCATTTGGATGCAAATACGGATTCCGTTTCTTTAACAGCAAAAGCGGTTCATGCAACGGCAACTTCCTTGGCAATGGTGTGGACTGGTCTTCAGTAGCAATTCGTGTTGAACAAACACAGCCGCCGGGTCTGCTGTTTACAAATGGGCAGTTTGTTGGTGGAGAAGGCTCCGAATCTATGATAGATGTTATGGAAACCAACACAGGTGTTCTTCAGCTTACCAACTGCAGTTTCTGGGGTCCGTCTCAAAGAGTTGCAAGAATTGAAGGCAAAGGAAGCGTTAATATGTCCCAGTGCAACATTAACTGGCTGAAAGTGCCGAAAGGCGCAGCATTAATTGAAGCAAATGGCGGAGATATTACAGTTCAGGCAAGCAGATTCAGTCAAGATGTTCCACAAATCAAATTGGGTGAAGGCGTTCAATCGGCAGTAATTATGGGCAACACAATGTTTGGACCTGTTAGAATTGAGAATAATTCCAAAGGTGATGTTCAAATACTGGCTAACGTAACCAGAGCAGATAAAAACAAGAAATAAGAAATGTCAAAATCATCAATAGGGATGAGTAGTTTGCAATCTGCGGCATTGTGAAGTTATGAGGCGATTTTGACGTAAGTTAAGAGTAATTTGATATGAATATCCCCTGTTTGCAGGTGCAGGCAGGGGATATTTTTCTAATTAGGCTGACGTCTTAGGCTGAGTTTGAATATTAGGGCTTCAAGGTTTAGCCGAGGTGTTCCTCCTGTTTTGCCTATCCCTTTTACTGCAAGCTCACATTCCAACATCTGTTTCAAACACCACTCAATCTCTTTTTTGCTGAAGCGCCGCGCCTGTGCATTCAGCTTGTTTAACTGCCAGTCACGCATAGACAACGGCGATTGTTCGCTCATTAAATTCTGCGCTGCGTCTTCAATGCTATTGCCGCTCGATTTTGCTTCAGTAAGCAGATATTTGGTTTGATAAAGCATTCGAAAATGTCTGCTCATTAATGAAAGCAGTTTCAATACATCCTGATCTGGTTTCATGCTTGCAGCAAATGTTTCGTTTAAAAGCTTTGCCGCACTTGCAGGTTGTGCAGATGCTATTGCATCAATCAGCGGAAAAACTTTGTCTTCATCCGGTTTTTCTATCAATTCATTTACATCTGCTTCTACAATATTTTCACGATCGCCCAAATATGCAGCCAGCTTCTCTACTTCTTTTTCAATCATTGACGGATTTGCTTCAAGCGACCAGGTTAGAGCATCGAGCGCAGATGGATTGATTGTTTTGCCGAAGCTTTTTACAACCTCCTGTATAATTGGTTTGACCTCAGCAGTTTTCATCTTTGTGTAGGTAACAATTGTTCCGCTGGATTTTACAGCTTTTACAAGCTCTGCAGAAAGTCCTTTGCCGGTTGTATCTGCCTGGACTAACTCTTTATCCCCTTCATCATTAGGGGAAGTCTTTTTTCCAGTTTTTTGAGAGCGTTTGGGTTTTGAATTATCGCTGCAAAGAAGAATAAGACAGCTGTTATTGTTTAGCCTTGGTAAAATTGATGCAAGTTTTGATTGATCATCCGCCGGCATGCGTTCTACTTTGTCTACTATAACCACTTTACGCCCAGATCCCATGGGGATAGTGGTTACTGCCGACAGTATATCTGATGAGGAGACAGAATCCCCGTCCATTTCTTCTAAGTCAAACATCCTAAAATCAGGGTCTACTGCCTCATTCAGTATTTTTGCTATTTCAGTATCTCTGCGCAGGTCTATTTCACCATTGAACAGATAGACATTTTCGATAGAGCGAATTTCAAAGCTTACTGATTCTGTGTTTACTTTATTCATTAAAGTTAGATTTTCCTTTTCTAAACAGCTCATTGCTTTTATTAGCTGATTTGAGTTGTTTGTTAAGCTTTTTGACACTTTGAGAGTGATATTTCAATCTGCTCTCTGATACATCTTTTGCTGCATATCGTACATTGATTAAATCTGCAGTTATAGAATTTACCAATGCAGTCAGCCAGGGCATATTGCTGCCAAAATAGTCATCAATCTTATCTGCAAACTCAGATGGCGTATACGAAGGATCTTTAGTATAACCATATTGTGAGAGCGCACTGCACATGGTATTGTATGTGTTTGATGCCATAGCATCGGCCGATTTGGTATTTGCTGATGGATTATTTTTATATTTTTCTATTAACTCTGTTCTAATTAAGTATATTGCCAATAAAAATATTATTACAGATATTATAATATTTCTTCGGTTTTTCAGTATGAAATATTTTGCATTTGTTGCTGCTTTTGTAATTCTATCTTTGGTTGTTTCTGCGGCTTGAAGTGCAGTAGGGTCAAATGATATCCAACCATAAGATGGAAAGTATAGTTCTGCCCAGGCATGTTTGTCTGCAGCGCTTATGCTGTATAATTCCCTGCTCTCATCATATTCGCCGGAATTGAAGCCGGTAGCAAGTCTTGCAGGAATACCTGCTTTACGGCTTATCAATACCATTGCCGATGCAAAAAGTGTACAATGCCCTCTTTTAGTGTTATATAAAAAGTTGTGCACCATATCAATATTTCTGTCTGTTATAAAGGCATTGATGTCATAAACATAATTATTTTCTAAAAACTGCTGTATAGCAATCGCCTTGTCATAAGGATTGTTTTTAGACCGGATGAGATTGATAATTTCGTTAGGAATATGAAGACTTGCAGGAATTTTCAAATAGTGTTCTCTAATGTAATCAGGATATTGAGTTGATGCACTTCGCAGCTCATTTGGAGCAGCATAGCTCACAAGTGAAACTACTCTGTAAGAGCTTCCTTTTCCTCTGAATCTTGATGTTGCTAAGTATTTTTCGGTATTCAGCAAATTGGTTCTATCCTTCAGCTCTATTGAATCTATTTCGGCAGCGCCAAATATAAGTCTGTAATATCCTTTTGTTATAGTAAAAAATTGTTCAACTCTTCTTGTGCTTTTTCTAACACCTTCGTTGATTCTTGTATTGATTTTGAATGTGTTTAGAGGAGTATACAGATTTTGTAATTCAATTTTGCCTTCCAGCATTTCACCTTTTGCAGTGCGGGTATCTCTCCAGCTGTATCCATTATAATGATTGAAAGTCTGACCTCTGTATAAAAGCGGTTCATTGGCTACTACTGTCATAAGTTCTTCGTCTGATGAATTTGGCGATGGACCTACCGGTACCACATCATTGATATCCAACAACATGTATGATTGAAGTGATCCAGGACCAACTAAGGCGCGCAGGATTGTTTTGTTTATAGGTTCAAAAACAGCCTTATTTAGTATAGCTCCGACTAATAATGCAAACAAGGTTATACTAAGCGTGATTACAGCATGAGTTTTAAACGGAGGAGGGGTGCGCAGTTTGGTTTTTTCGCCTGAACCCGATGATATGCGAATCATTACAAGTATTGCAAAAATGATATATACAATGAAGTATACAAGTATTTTTTCATCTTGGCTGATAGTTCCTGTAAGGCCTATAAGGCTTAGCGGCGGAATGCAGGAAAATAAAAGCATATTATCTGAAATGATAAAATAGCTTGTGATTATGGTAAGCATAGATATGATAAATGCCATAGTCATGCTGCTTGCTTCTACAGAGTTAAAACTCATATTCTGCGATGAGATGATATTTATGAAGATATATGCAATAATAGCAGCAGCTATAATATATCGAGCTGTATCCGAACTGTCCAGTTTTTGATGTATTCTTATTCTATAGCTCTGATAAATCCCAATAGCAATTGCAATAACAGAAATAATAGTGAATGCTGCATCATTCAGATAAAAGTCGAATGCGGCAATACCTGTTGCACTTATTCCAAATGCAGCGATGTATATAAGCTGTAAGTCTTGTTCTATTATGTTGTTTGTTTCAGTTTGGGTATTCATATACCACTTTGCCTTCTAAGTGCGTTTGTGAGCACTCTACGATGGTAGTTGCAGTTCCAGCCAAACTAAGTCTTGATATATAATCAAATTCTGCGTCAGAAATTTTACCCGGCAGTTTCATAAGAATATACCAAACAGATATACCGGAATTTTGCAGCATATCAATATATGTTACAGAATCATCATCAATAACGGAACTGATACAAATCAATGAGCCGGATTGTTCCATTAAAAGCAGCTGATTCATTAACAGCTGGCTGAAAGGAATAGAGCTGTTGGATTCTGCTTTTGCAAGTGCATCCAGCGTATAATACCAGTGAGCAACACCTTTGCCATAGTTTGATGCTTCATTTGAGATGCCTTGATATATAAGCTTGGCAGTATTTCCCATATGCAGCGATTGTTCTGACAAAGCAGCTGCAACACCGACACCGTATTCTAAAGTTGTATACATACCGTCGCCAAATTCTGTGCCGCGCTGTGTATTCAGCAGAATAGTTGTATCTTCAATGCTTGTATGCTCAAATTCAATAACATTAAGACTGCCGTGTTTTGCTGTAGAAGGCCAATGCACTCTGCGAAGCTCATCTCCAAATTGGTATGGACGCACGCTGTGGAAATCAAGGCCGCCGCCTTTGGATCCAGCGCCTTCATACTGACTGTTGCCTGCACGTCCGGATATGGTATTTAAAAGCTCTGGAATGCAGTAGGGTTGTGGGAGAATTGTGATTTTTGAGTTTGATGGTTTGGTTACATTGAACTGATAAAATCCCAATGGATCATCAATTTTTATATTCAGGGCGCCTATTTCATATACACCGCGTTTTTTTGCTGTTAGAGTTGTTGTTAGTATCATGGTGTTGGCATCGGGCATATCTACATGTGATTTTGTTTTCTCATCATTTACAATCCATTTTGGCAGAATGTTCTCTGCTTCTATTTTGCCAAGGATATTCTTTTTAGAGGTTATTCGTATAATGCAGTTTATAGGATGATCTATGTAAGCAAAATCCGGCAGCTCTCTTGTACATTCGAGCATTCCTGCTGTTCTTCTTCCCATTATGTAAGATATTGTTGGCAGCAGCAGCAGGGTTATTGCCATGATAAACATTGTGCCAAAATGCAGCACTAATGATGACAAAAGTGAGAACAATGCAAACAGATAAACTGCTATTTGTTTTAGGTAAGATATATTGTATTGAGTTTCTTCCATATGAACCTATATTTCTTAACTAATTTGGAACAGGGATTTTTGTTAGTATATCGCCTATTACATGCTCGCTGGTGATGTTTTTAATCCTTGCTTCCGGTTTAAGGATTAGTCTATGGGCTAATACTGGAACAGCCAACTCCTTTATATCGTCGGGCAATACGAACGAACGTGTATTTGCAATAGCCAGCGCCTTAGATGCATTCGCCAGGAAGAGTGACCCTCTTGGACTTGAACCAAGTGTAACCATCGGATGTTCCCTGGTGGCGCTGACAAGCTGTATAATATAGTCTCTTAACACTGAATCGATATAGACAGATGAAACCAAGTTTTGAAGCTTAATAACATCATCTGCAGATATAACCTGCTTAATGTTCTCAATAGGATGTCCGCCTATTTGGCTGTCTATTATTAATGCTTCTTCTGCATGATTGGGATATCCTATTGAAAGCCGCATAAGAAATCTGTCCATTTGAGCTTCTGGAAGCTGATATGTTCCATAATGTTCAATGTTGTTTTGAGTAGCAATAACAAAGAATGGTTTTGGCATAGGATACGTATTGCCGTCTATAGTAACCTGTTTTTCACCCATGCATTCAAGAAGGCTGGATTGAGTTTTTGGTGTAGCTCTATTTATTTCATCGGCTATAATGAACTGGGCAAATATTGGTCCCGGACGAAATTCAAATTCTGTGGTTTTTTGATTAAAAATAGATGTCCCTGTAATATCTGATGGCAGCAGGTCGGGAGTAAATTGGATGCGTTTAAATGAACATCCAAGAGTTTTAGCCAATGATTTTGCAAGGGTTGTTTTCCCTACTCCGGGTACATCCTCAATAAGAATATGTCCGTTACACAAAATAGCAGTTATTACAAGCATTATTGTATGTCGTTTTCCTATAATGACTGTTTCAACTTCATCAAGTATATTGTTAATCCGCTTTGTTGATTCGAATATATCTGCTGATGATAGTGTTGTATTCAAGGCAGTATTTCCTTTCTGCATTTACCTTATATAAGTTTATTATAATTAAATACGCATTTGCCTGACAATTATTCGCCATTTATGCAGTGGTTTTTGTATATACATTAATTATATCATTTTAAAATACCTGCATGTTTTTGTTTAAATTATACTAATGATTATGTTTGAATAATTATGATTTCCTTACATTTTTAATAAACGGAGGATTATTATTTAATTTGTAGAAATTATATTCATATGGTTAAAGGTTTTACTCATAATATTTTATATTAAGCATTATTATGCTGATTTGGAGTAAATCATGACTCGGCAGTCTTCTGCAACATTTGTATTGCAGCACTATCCAGAAGGTGAAATATCCTTTACTAATGACTTTGTTGCACATTTGCCGGGATTAATTATCACCCAGTTCTCTTTAAATCGTGTTTTAGCCGACGGTTCATCAAATATCAATACTGTGCTTCGATTTGATTTTATTGATGACTGGTACAGTGTGCTTGCTTTCC
The DNA here is from genome assembly GCA_033808695.1 of Armatimonadota bacterium. Lineage (GTDB taxonomy): Bacteria > Armatimonadota > UBA5829 > DTJY01 > DTJY01 > JAPXND01. The sequence goes on along the minus strand of JAPXND010000012.1, from coordinate 3,693 downwards.
TTGATGAAAACAACAAGTCAACCGGTCACTTCGTTATATCTGCACAAACCCCGCTTCAACTAAAAGACGGCATATGGAAGGGCTGCGATCTGATTCTTAAAATAAAAGTCCAATCTGATTGGAGTTATAGTATTAATGGGGAAGAAGATTTTCTATCTGCTACAGATGATGGTTGGATGCGGGTTTATTTTGCAGTAAATGCCAGAGACACAATACAAAAAATTTGTTCTATGCTTAATGATCATACACTCCCGCCTGAAATAATGGATGCCGTAAATCTATAACAACTTTCATAATTTTGGAATGGTATATGCTGACTTATAATAAAAAGAACCTTATTGCAATAATTAGCGTTGGTTTTATACTTGTTATAATGTCTTTGTTTTTACCAAATAAAAACAAAGCAAATAGAGAAAATGCTTCTGTAAAGCCTGTGTCTGAAACAAATAATGCAGATGCCAGGCTTAATACACAATATGACAGAGATACCATATTGGTAGATGATGCGCTGCAGCCGACACAGCCGGAAACCATATGCATTCATGTAGTAGGAATGGTGTTCAAACCCGGAGTTTACGACATGAAGCCCGGCAGCAGAATAAAAGATGCCATAAAACAAGCCGGCGGATCTAAACCCAATGCAGATCTTGAGAGCATAAATCTTGCAGAGAAGCTGGAAGATGGCGTTCAGATATACATAGCAAAAAAAGGTGAAATTCCTAAACCCACTGTTTCCACTGTAACCGGCGGATCAAGATCTTATGAATCAAAAAGCGCCAAATCATCAAACAGCAAATCTGAAAAAACCCGTGAGCCGGGAATTGTGAAGCTGCGTAAACCCAGTGACGGCAAGGTATGCATAAACACAGCCGGACTTAATGAATTGCAGAAACTTCCAGGTATTGGTCCATCAACAGCGCAAAAAATACTTGATTATCGATTGCAAAATGGCCGTTTTAATTCGATAGATGAATTAGATGAAGTGAAAGGCATCGGTCCGTCTAAGCTTTCAAAAATTCGTCCATTTGTTATTCTGTAACTGCTATGAAACTCCATGAAAAACCCCTTATATTTATAACAACAGCATGGATAATGGGAGTAATTTGCACCGCTGCTTTAAATGAATCTGTATTGTATGGAACAGTACTTCTGCTTTTATGCATTGCCGCAATTTTATTCTTTCCGGGCAAGAATTTGCATATAACTGCACGTTCAATAATTCTTTGTGTTATTGCATTAAGCGTAATACGCACCGCTTCATACCAAAGAATATCATCTAATGATATATCGAACTTTGCTGAGAAGAAAAATGTCTATCTAAATGGCGTTGTGGCATCTGATCCGGAAATAACAACTAATAAGATTAAATTCACTTTTAAGGCATATAAGGTCAAAACATACACAGGGATTTATGAGTGCAGCGGTTTGACAGCTGTTACTCTGTATCCAGATTTGTATAATAATCAGCAGCTTAGTCCTTCAATATACCCATCGTTTGGTGATACTGCCGTAATACACGGTAGACTGAGCCCTCCGCATCTGCCCACAAACCCAGGACAGGTTGATTATTCCAAATACCTTAGCAGAAAGAGAATATACTGCACCGTTTCATCAGATGTTAATGGTTATATGCCAGAGCATCATCAATCTATAGGATTAAGATTGCATGTATTCAAATTCAAGGATATGCTTATGGCAAAAGTGAATGACCTGTTTAACAAAGATCAGGGAGCGCTTCTTCTTGGCATTCTGCTTGGCAACTACTCTTCGCTGCCATATAATATCCAATCTGATTTCATGCGTACCGGTACTATGCATCTTCTTGCAGCATCTGGATATAACTGCGGTGTGATTATCCTCATTTTTGGATGGCTGTTAAGATTTTTTACTGTTCCAAGAACTGTATCTCAAATTATACTGATTTTCATAATTTGGATTTTTGTGCTGCTTGCCGGCGCAGGACCATCTATAATCAGAGCTGCCATTATGATAACTCTTGTACTCTTGGCATATCCGCTAAAACGGGTTGTTGATTTTTTCAATATTATTCTGTTTGCAATACTTATACTTCTTATATATAATCCGCTTTATTTATATGATGTTGGATTTCAGCTTTCATTTGCTGCTGTGCTGGCGCTTACGCTGGCAATGCCGTTGGTTGGTCTGTTTCTTCCGTCACAGAATTTTTCAGCCGTTGTCAACAAGCGATCAATCAAGGAGTTCATCAGCTGGATGTGGAAATGGCTTGCAGGCGTTATATTGGTTTCCGTAATCTCTTTTATTGGCACATGGCCTATAACAGCATATTACTTCAATTATCTATCATTGTCTGCTGTTATATGCAATGCTTTAATTGCAGCCCTTGTGCTTCCTATAACAGCATTTGGAATTGCTGCCCTTAGTATAGGGTCTATATTTCCGTCGCTTGCTTATACACTGGCTGCAGCAGCCAGCTTTTTTCTGGATGCAATGCTTGCAATAGTTCATGCAGGCGGAAATATGGAATTGTCTGCCATATCTGTACCTTCTCCTCATCCTGCTGAAATTATGCTATACTACCTGTTAGTGGTGTTTATTATAGAGTTAATGTATAGAGTATTTGGAAATGAGTTAAATAGTGTCAAACAAGAATAAATTACGCTCCTTTATATTTCTTTTATTAATGGCTATTGTTTATGCGCTGTCATACAATGCAGAAAAATTTGATTTTATTAAAAACATTTTTCATAACCAATATGTAGACCCTGTTAAAATTGAATATGATGGAAAGCTTTTAGTTACATTCATTGATGTAGGGCAGGGGGATTCTACATTTATCAGAACACCATCAGGCAAAACGATAGTTATGGATGGCGGCGGAGGAGTTAATGCTGAATCTGGTGAGGCAATAGGAAGGAATGTTGTTATTCCCTTTTTAAGGCACATGGGTGTAAGCAAGATAGATATGATTATACTTACTCATGCACATGGTGATCATATATTAGGGTTGATGCCCATTTTAGAATCGATGCCTGTGGAAAGAGTTATAGATACGGGTTTTCAGCTTGATAATGATTATTATAGGAGCTTTCGCAGCATAGTAGATAGAAAGAATATAAGCTGCACCAGGGTGTATGAAGGCAAGATAATAGATTTTAACGATGGGGTGAAAGCATATATACTTAATCCGCCTGATTATGGTGAGCAATATCAATCGGAAAGCCTTAATGATGATTCTATGGTTGTTAGATTAGTATTTGGCAATAACGCTTTTTTGTTTATGGGTGATGCAGGCGCTTATCCGGAATCAAGAATATTGGAGACAGGATCAAATATACGCAGCAATGTTATAAAGATTGGACATCATGGAAGTCGATTTTCTACAACAGATGCATTCATCAAACGGTGTAATCCGGAAATAGCTGTAATAAGTGTGGGTGTAAATAATAATTTTGGACACCCTTCACACAGGACTTTAGATAAGCTGCGGAGAAATAATGTAAAAGTATATAGAACCGATAGAAATGGTGCAATAACAATGATATCTGACGGCAAAGGAAGGATTGATGTCTATCCATATAAAGGGAACTGAGTTGGAAAAATGAATATGGGTTTTTCCTGCAAGAAATCAATCAAACAAAGGGAGGGAATTAAAAATCTTGAAAAAGCGCTTAATATTGGTATTGGTAATTACATTTTTTGTATGTTCAGGAG
>JAPXND010000011.1:13493-33196 GCA_033808695.1 Armatimonadota bacterium | reverse complement strand
AACTTATACTCTTCCGGTCCAACTATATATCGCAGTTTGTTTCCTTTTTTCTCTATATTGCCTTGCACCGGAACCCAATTTCCCTGCCACGCCGATCCTCCGGGTGATCCACCAGTTGCGGACATAATCCACAACTGCAGACTGCTTTCATTTGGTGATGGAATGTATGAACCTTCTTCAAATTCTATATCAACATCATACAATCGTCTGCGTTCCAGCCAGCGCAATCCTATTACACTCTTATTATTCTTATAAGCTGGCACTTTGTATGTATTGTCATCAGATGGAACAACATCAACATCCAACAGCAAATCATCTTCATCAAATTCTTGAAGTCTGTTCTTTCTTGCGCCATCCATACGTTCCGGATCTGATGTAACAATCTTAGCAAATGGTGCAGCATTAGCAAATTCAACCTTTTCTGGAGAAATATCAGGATTAGATGTGATTCGTGCGTTCAGCCAGTTTCCAAGATCACAAATAATACCATCTCCACCGTCCTTTATCTCTAAACGAAGCTCATGCGCTCCAACTAAAGATACCTTGACCGGTACCGGATCATCTGATTCGGTAAGGACTTTGCTTTCGAACTTCTTTTTGCCATCCACAACCACCCTGAATACAACACTGGCAGGTGAACCATTCTGGTATTGTGCCCCTGCTTCAGACTGAAAGAGTGAATATTTTCCATCAAGCAGAATAATTATCTCTCCCTCAGCATGTGTTCCCAATCCCTTGGTGTATACCTTATCTTTAACCTGCAGAGGAAGAGCTTCAACTCCTATATTGTGAGCTGCTTTATCTATTCCAAGCTGTCCCCACGATTGACTATTAGACATTATAATATCCAGCCTATCGCTTAAATATTCTGTTTTACCGGCTTCTTTTGCTATTGCAGTATTTGCCATAATTAATATCACACTCCACATGATAAAAATATTTTTATACATAAAGCCCCCAAACATATTACTATATCAAAATTCCAAAATAATATGCGCATCTCCATTAAAGTTACCAATCAATACTGACTCATTTGATTTGTTGTAGGTTCCACCAGTTACTTTGATTGCCCTGCGATTCTGCGGGTGTGGAAGTCTTATTTCAACACTCTCTGGCTTACGGTCTGATGAACAGCATACATGAGCCGTAATTCTGTTATTATTCTCTACATCAGAAACAACAGAGAATGATACATCACCAAAGTAGGTTGCAGCATTTTCAATATTAATGCATTTCCCCTGCTCCATCCATGCTCGTGGAATAGCAGAAAGCAGGTTAAGTTTTTTGCCGTCTTCTATATAGAGCATCCATCTGCTTTGCATCAGGAACCAACCTTCTTCATGGGTTTTATGCGGACTGTGATGCATGTAGTGCTCCCAGAATGTATAAGTTTCTCTATCTGCAAGCCCGGAAATTCCATTATAATACGCCTTAATGAACGCTTTCACTTCCCCGCGTCTGATATGTATGTAAGGATGTATGCTGTAGTATGGCTGACTTAGCGCTACATTCCTAACATACATCATCTCAGCAAGGGATTCCATAAGCCACTCAGCCGCTTGCTCGTTTGGATCTAGAACTTCCTGCAGAATTAGATAGTGTGTGCCAGTAAGTGAATCACGACCAGTAAACGCACCGTGTGTATAGCACCTGTTTTCATCTATGAGAAGTGAAATTGCTCCTCTTGCTTCTGCCCATGGTGGAAGTGCAGGACACCATCTGCCATCACCAAGTGGAATTACAGGTGATTTAGCAAGACACTGATATATTGCGGTTCTTATGTCATTTTTCAGGTCAACAGCTTCTTCAGCGATTCTCTTTGATTCATTTGGGTTTACATCAGCAAGCATTTCTGCAGCGCGAATCATGCCAAGATATGCATATCCGTTAAGCATAAAAGCTCGATATGGGTCCTCAGGGTCAGCAACCTTTCCATCAAGCATACCATATCCTCTTCCGCGTAATTCTTCTTTCTTATTGCGATCTCTCCATGCCAACATATAATCACATGCTTTGATGAAATTAGACTGATGTTTTCTTACCCACTCAATATTACGGGTATAACGATAATGCTCACCCATTGACCAAAGTGCAGCTCCTGTTTCAAGCATATATCCGCCAAAATTCTGAATGAATCCATCTTCATGCTGCTTTTCAATGAAGTAACCAAGCGATCGTTCCGCCAGCTTATGCCATCCAAACGAATCCATACTTTGAATTATAGGTGAACTCTCTGATCCAATAGAACAGTATAAGCCTATGGTGGGCGCTGTTGAGCCATCTGGTTCAAGACCAAATGTTATTATATCTAAATGATATAATCCTGCCTTAATCATCTCTTCAATGCGTTTTTCTGGAAGGTTTATTTTAGTGGCTGAACGTTGTTTTTCTTCCCAGAATAATCTGCATTCCTTATGCTTATCTTCAAATACGTTATTGATTAACTGAGCTGCTCTATCTGCAGAAATTGGTTTATGTGGAATATAAAACTCAAATACGGCTGTTTCACCGGGCATTATTAGAACTGCAACTTCTTCTTTAGGAAGAGGCTTATTGTTCAACTTGGCTGCAACAAATATTTTCCCATCTTCAAAAGATGAAAAACCTGTATCGCCATTAAATTCGTATATGCCGCCGGGAGCCGGAATCTCATGCGGACCATAAGGAACAGGCGCTTTGAACCATGCATACCGTGGAATTGGATCTGTATTTACAGCTTCAATTCTGGTATATAATACCGTTTCCTCATCACGATTCATTTCTTCTGGAAGTAATTGCTCATATTGTTTTAGCTGACTATCAGTCATCATATTTCCATGTCCATGCCTGTCAGCTACAAGAAAGTGGGTTCCTCTTAATGTTTCTGCAGTAAGCGGTGTTTTTTCCAATCCTGCAAACGAAATGAAATTGTAAGATATTCCTCCATCTTTTACTTCACCATGCAGAATAGGATATATTCCATCTTCAAGTCTTCGAGTAATATTTTCAGAACAACCTACACCTCTACCAAACATGAATTTATACAGCATTGGGATAGATGTTCCCGGATACAAAACATCCATTCCATGGTTTCTTGGCTGTATAAAGTGCCACATCTGCTGGTTATTATAAGTAACTTCAAATATGCGCATATCACGACTCAATCCAAGCCATGTGGGACATCTTAACTTGCGCGTGTTATCAGCTGCCTGCTCCCAATTTTCTTCGGGTTCTGAGTCAATACGCTGTAATTTTGTTTGAAGTCCTTTTCCATTTATATATTTTGAGATATCATCATATGTACGTTTATCCTCATCTGATGTAACAATAACACCATATTCAGGAATATAAACAGGGTAATCCATACAGATATCTCTCAGCATAAAAGTAAAGGGATTTTTGGCTGTATCTACTTTTACCATAGTAGGATATGAACCATAAGAGATATTTGCATTAGCAATTTCAAGATCTAACCTGCATTCGTGGGCGCTGCTGAATGCAAATGATGCTTTATCTACAGCTCCTTCTCCGGATGAAATCATAGATGATACCAGCTGCCCCGAAGACAACTCAATGGCTCCCTGCGGTTTGCCTGATCTCCAAATAATTGATACTTTGTTATTCATAATGATGTCTCCCAATATTTCAACGGGCATTCTGGATTATAAATTCTAAAGATTTATAAGTATCTTCATAAGATGTTGAATGCCCGCCTTCTTCATGATATATAAGCAAGATTTTTCGCCCGATAGTTTTAAGCACATTAGCCAATCTTACCACACTTGCCGAAGGAACAAGTTCATCTTTACCTCCGGCAGCAATGGCAACCGGCATAGTGAAATTTTCAGGCCAATATTCAGCGCTTCGCTTTTTGTATTCAGCAGGTATCTCTGTTTTTGTTCCGCCAAATGATTCTGAAATTGCATCCTGAAAATTGTTGTATTCCAAATGATTTGCAGTTCCGTTTTGACTTGCAACACCGGCTATCAATTTAGGATGCAAAGCAGCAAACGTTAATGCAGATGAACCGCCCATAGATCCGCCTGTCAAAAAGATTTTGTTTATTCGATATTTTCCCTTAGTTAATCTAATTATCTGCAATAGGTCTGCTTCGGCAGCAGGACCCATCCATGATGTTGTGGGACGATAATCCGGCGATATATATATCATCTCTTTTTTGCCAGCTATATCTCTTGCAGCTTTGGTTTCCTCATAGTCACTATTGATATATTGCCATCGATCTGATCCATGGCCATGGAGTCCAATCATGAGGTTGTATTTTTTACCTTTGATAAATCTTGCAGGAAGCATCTCTACATATTTTTGTATAGAGTTATCCACATTAGATTTAAATTCAATATCAACAGGCGGTTTAAAATATTCGCACTTTATTTCGGCTGGTACATCTGCATCTGTTTGCATAATTTATCCTGCGCTCCTTATATAATCTAATGTTAGTTTTAGTGATTCACTATTATCCGTCAGTTTTGGAAAATACTCCAGACCAAATGCGCCTTTGTAACCTAACTTCTCTATCTCTTTTATGATGTATGCATAGTTCAACTCACCATTGTAAATTTCGCCTCTGCCGGGAACGCCAGCGGCATGAAAATGACCGATTATATCAATCTTGCTCTCAATGTTCGATATAATGTTCCCTTCCATAATCTGCATATGGTATACATCATACAAAAGCTTAAGAGATGGGCTGTTAACAGCACGAACTATCTCAGCAGCCTCATCTGAGGAATCAAGATAATATCCTTCATGATCTACATATGTATTCAATGGTTCAAGGAATAGTGTGAAGTTATGTTTTTCTGCAATTTGCGCTGCATTGCCCAAAGCCTCTTCTAAATTAGCTCTCATTTGTGAGCGGGTTAAAGATTCATCAATATTACCAGAACAGGTAATTGCGTTGCTGCACTCAATTGATTTGCAAAAAGCTATTACTTCATTAAGTCTGTTTAAATACAGATTTAGATCAGTTTTCTTTATTGGCGCCCCACCAAGACTTCCATCTGAGGCATTAACAACCATATTATTTATGGTGATGCCATTTTCTTTACATACCTTAAGGAGTGTATTCGCATCTTTGGGTTTATCGGCAATTGCAGGGTCATCACTGAAAGTATTGTCGTGATACCAAAACTCTACATGCTTATAGCCGGCTTCAGCTATTTTCTTGATTCTCTCCTCATATGGAAGCTCGTTAAAAACAGATTCGAGACAAACATCAACTTTTATCATAGGAAAATCTCCTTTCAAATATTTTTTCATCTATCGGTCAAGATACTATAAAAGCGCTGATGCCACTTTATTGATTGCTTTAGCTATCATATCGCAGTCTTCAGCAGTCAACTGTGAAGGTATATCAATGTGTATTGTTCTTGAGAGTATTTCAAGAGTGTTGGGACACATATCAGCGCTGTATTTAGAAGGAGCATATCCTTTATAGTATGCACAGGTATAAGGGCACCCTTCTTTTGTAGGTGTCGATTTGTCGATGATATGCTTCCAGTGAGAATATATATGCCAATCTGGTATTCCTTTGTTAAACACACCTGCAGCATCTACTCCTTCTGCTTTAAGTGCATCCACAAAAGAAACCACCTTATCTTTATTATCAAGCATAAACATAAGGCAGATGGCTGCATCACCTGCATCATCATTTAAGCGTCGGAATGTAATTCCTTTCAATCCGCTTATCTGTAACTTTATTCTCTTTTTGTTCTCTTGCATATCATTAAGAAGTCCATCAAGCTTTCTTAACTGGGCAAGCATAACTGCACCTGTAAGCTCGCTCATTCTAAAGTTAACGCCACAGAATAGTTCACCACGATATCGTTCTTCTCCAAATCGGTCAGGACGCCAGCAAGCAGCTGTATCATGATAACCCATAAGTCTGTCATACAATTTCGGATCATCTGTAACGCATGCTCCGCCTTCTCCTGCGGTGATGATTTTATGATATTGGAAACTAAAACATCCTATATCTCCAAATGTGCCAAGCATTTTGCCTTTATATGAACCGCCGCATGCCTGTGCAACATCTTCAATTAATTTGAGATTATGCTTTTTGCATATTGCAGTTATTCTATCCATATCGCATGGAGCTCCACGCATATGAACAGCTATTACTGCTTTTGTATAGGGGGTTATTTTCTTTTCCAAATCATCAGGGTCAAGTGTCATTGAATCATCAATTTCACATACTACCGGAATTGCTTTTGCACCAACAACAGCTGCGCACGATGCAAAGAATGTGTAACCATTAACAATAACTTCATCTCCCGGACCGACTCCACATGCTACCAATGCTGAGATAAGCGCCGATGTACATGAGTTAACTGCCAAACAGTATTTAGATCCCATTTTTTCTGCAAATAAAACTTCAAATTCGCGCACTTTTGAGGGATATTCTTCAGGTCCATAATATCTAAACAGATATTTTCTTTCCAAAACCTCCAGCACTTCTTTTTTTTCATCTTCACCAATCTCAAGCCCACCAGGATACATAGGTATATTAGGTGTTGTTTTTGCCTTAGGCCCGCCATTAATTGCCAATTCTTCCTTCATTTTAACCTCCTAATAGCACATTGATAATATACATGCTTAGTTCTTCATAATCTCTCTTTTGACGAAGATCTTCTATGATGTTTTCATCGCATGAACGAACTTTATCTACCAGCATTTCAAACACTCTCTTGCTGTTTGAGAGATGCTTCATTGAAACATCATCACTCTGCGTGCGGAGAGTTTTAACATCAAGCCCAACATACTCACCATTATTGCCATATCCATATTTGTCAAGAATATAGACTTGTGAAAATGCTCTTGCAATATTAGCGCTTCCAAACGTCTTATCTTCATCAAACTTTATGCCGTTCTGGTCATTAAGGTGAATTCCCCACAGCTTACCGAATGAAATAGCAAAACCCATTTCCTCAGATGGCTCAATTCCAGAAAGCATTGCATGAGCAGATTCAATAAGTATACCAACACGGTCAGGATCTACAGTTCTTGATGCAACAGCAAGAAAATGACCAGTGGTAGGACAAAAAGCCGAATCCATTGGTTCATTCGGCTTCATTTCACCAAGTATGCGGATGTCCTTATCATACTGAAGCAATGCATCGATGTATTCAACAAATCTATCTATGGCAATTTTGGGATCTTTTGCTTCACGAGTGTATGTTCCTTCTCTTGCAGGCCAAAGCACTATTCGTTTTGTTCCTATAGATCGAGCAATATCTACAGCACGCAAAGAACGATCAAGTGCATATTTCCTTACCTTTGGGTCGTTAGCTGTCCATCCGCCGTCAATAGTCATTGGATGCTCCCAAAGTCTGGGTGCAATGAATTCGGCATCAAGACCCATATCATCGAGAGTTTTCTTGAGTTCTTTAAGCTCTTTGTCCTGTTCTGCTAAAGGAAGATTGATATCAACAGCATCGTCATCATGAAATTGGATTCCTGTGAATCCCTCTTTTACAGCAAATTCAAGTTTCTCTTTAAAAGAAAATGATTTGCGTACTGCCGGACCAAAAGGATCGGCTCCTTCGTGAATGTTCCACGGTCCAAATGAAAATCTGTACGTACCTTTCATAATTTACCTCCGAGTTTGATATTATATTACATATCTGTATATTATTGTAAACAATTTGCTTAAATTTTTTATCTTACTTGTGCAGCAATAACCTTTAATATTTTATTGCTGTCATTTCTTGAAACATGGGATTCGCCAGCCTTTAAATAAAAAGCATCACCCTTTTTTGCAACATATGTTCCTTTTCCTAACACATCTAATGTAAGCTCTCCGGAAACTACAATTCCGCAAATGTCATTTTTATGGCTTTCTCGTTCAAGTACATTGGTATGCGGCTGATACTCTTCGTAAGTCAATTCCATCTTTATATTGGGATGTTTTGGAAATGCATAATACCAGGAATGTTCATCATCTTCTGATACAGCCATTTCTGGTTTTGGAAACACAATTTGATCGGAGGTATCAACACCAGATTTTTCTATTAGAAAGTCATATAAATCAACATCAAGGCCGTCAAGTATTTTTTGAAGAGTCATAACTGTAGGAGATATTTTACCTGCTTCCACCTTTGAGATAAGGCTGACAGACAGTTCAGATCTATAGGCAAGCTCTCTCATTGAGAGATTTTTATCTTCTCTGAGCTGCTTCAACTTAAAACGAATATCCTTCATATTTAGCTTATGGTTGCGCATTGTTAATTAAAGTAAACACCTTCAATGTATATTTAATTGCATTATATAGGCATTTTATGCATGTGTCAAGCAAAAATATTTTTTAAAATTTATTTTTATTTTTATTTTATGAGACATTTTGATAGAATTTACGATAGATTTGTGTATTATAATCATAATATTTGACAGAATTTCATTAAATATTTTTTATTTAATTTGACATTAAAAAAGTCATTGTGTTAAAATACACACTCCTGCAAAAAAGCAGGATTGCAAGCCACAATTCCAGAGCAAAAAGCGCCTTTCCCCTTAAATTTTCTCCAACTTTGAGACTAAGGGGATAACCAGCACTTGTAACGGCATTTGCTGCATTCAGCATCAAAATGTCGTCCATCAGGGAGGAGGCATAATGGTTAAAGAGACAAAGAATTCACCGATGCACAGGTTGATTGCATCAATCAGCATCCTGTGTATTATAGCAGGATTACTTGCATCGGTAACGGTAGTCACAGCACAAGCAGGTAAGCTGCCTGCATCAAAGGTTACAATTTACGCAGATGGCTGTGAGTGGGAATATGTAACCTGCAAACGAAATGTAAAAGAGGTATTGCAGGAAGCCGGAATCAAACTAGGGATAAACGATCGGGCAATACCAACTCTGGCAACAAAAATTAAACAAGGGCTAAAAATAAAGGTAGTTCGTATTACTGAAGAAATAATTACTTCTACTGAAACTATTCCTTATAAAACAAAAACTAAATTTGATAATCATGGAACATCGCCAACAAAAACAGTAGTTACTAAAGGTATAAATGGCGAACGGCTTGTAAAAACAAAGGTTGTATATAAAGACGGTGTGAAAGCGCATACAAAAGTTATCTCATCCTCAATCTTAAAATCCCCTGTTACTGAAGTTATATCAATATCAAAAAATGCATTCCTTGCATCACGCAAAGGAAGCAAAATACCGTCATTACGCATGTCTGCTACAGCATACGATCCAGGACCAAAAAGCTGCGGTCCAAATGCTACTGGCAGAACAGCTATGGGATTAAAGGCAGGAAAAGGGATTGCTGCAGTTGATCCAAAAGTAATTCCACTTGGGACTAAACTGTATGTTGAGGGATATGGGTTTTGTGTTGCCGGTGACACAGGCAGCGCAATAAAAGGCAATAAAATTGACCTGTGTTTTGATACTTATAGAGAAGCAGTTAAATTTGGCAGAAAAAAAGTTACCGTCTATATAATTAAATAAAGCATTTACAGCCTGCCCCCTTATCAAACAAGATGAGGGGGTTTTTTGTTATAATATATGTTATACCATTATCAATAGGAGCGGTCTTTGTCAGATATCGACTTAACATCGCCTAATCAGCTAAAAAAACTATTACGTGAACATAGCTTTTATACCAAGAAAAGATTTGGGCAAAATTTCCTGATTGATAGAAATATTGTACACAAAATAGTTGATTTCCTCGATTTGAACAGCAATGATTCTGTTTTGGAAATAGGTCCGGGTGTTGGTACTCTCACGCAGGAAATTGCAAAAAGATGCAAAAAAGTTGCAGCTGTAGAAATTGATCATGATTTGATAAAATTATTGGAGCATACACTAGATGGCTGCAGCAATGTAGAGATTGTTAATGGTGATATTTTAAAAACAGATCTTAACAGCCTTATTGATAAATCATTTGATTGTGATATGATAAAGGTTGTAGGAAATTTACCATATTACATCACTTCTCCGATAATAGCGCATATATTTGAGATAAAAAAGAGAGTTATAAGTGCAATATTGATGGTGCAAAAAGAGGTGGCTGAACGGTTAATCGCTTCACCAGGCAGCAAGGATTATGGCTCAATGAGCGTGTTTGTGCAGTATCACTCAAATGTGGAAATAATAGCAAATGTATCCAAAAATGTATTCATGCCGGCGCCTGAAGTATCAAGCAGTATAGTTAAATTGGCGCCATATCAGGTTCAACCCTGCTTAGTAGATGATGAGGAGTTGTTTTTCAAAATCGTTCACAGCGCATTTTATAAAAGACGCAAAACGCTGCTTAACGGTCTTTACAATTCATCGCTCAATATTTCAAAAAACGAAGTGTTATCTGTATTAGAAGCAGCTGGTATAGACCCTGAGCGAAGGGCAGAAACCATTTCTATAAATGAATTTTCATCTATAACAAATCATATGAAAAATATAATAAAAACAGAGGAAATATGTTAAGAGAACAGATTGAAAGCTTGATTTCTATAAAACTTAAACCATTGCTGGATGAATGGGGTGTAACAGACACAAAAATTGAGCTGTCGCCTACGCCTAGCCCATCAATGGGCGATTATGCGTTGAATACAGCATTAAGATTAGCAAAAGCCGCAAAGATGCCGCCTATCAAAATAGCAGAAAGAATGGCTGGATTGATAGAAGATGAATGCTTCAGCAAAATAGAAGTATTAAATCCGGGTTATGTGAATCTGACTCTATCGCAAAAGGCAATCAATGATTCATTAATAAATATGAGTAAATGTGCGCTTGGTCTACAAGAAGACAGTGTATATGAAAGGGTGGTTATTGATTACTCTGGAGTTAACATTGCCAAACAGCTGCATGTGGGGCATTTGCGTTCAACCATTATTGGAGATGCCATCTCAAGGGTATTGGAATCGCAAGGAAAAACGGTAATAAGGCAGAATCATTTAGGCGATTGGGGATTGCCAATTGCCATGGTGTTATGGAAAGCACAGCCGGTTTTAAGAGAGATTGAGCAAAAATCTCTGAACATAGAAGATGAACTGACACTTGCAGAATTAGAAGAGATATATCGTGATTCCGCTGCCGCATGTAAAGATGACCAATCTAACCGTGAGCAGTGCCAGCTGATATTGGTAGCTTTACAAAATGGCGACAAACAACTGCTTGATGATTGGCATACTATTACTCAAGTATCTATGAGTGAGGTTTACAGACTTTATGATGTTCTTGGCGTGAAGCTAAAAGAAACAGATGAACGCGGCGAGAGCTTTTATAGAGATATGCTGCAGGATACGATTGATGCATTAATACAGTGTAATGCAGTTAAGGAATCTGATGGCGCCTTATGTGTATTTATGGACCAATTTAAGGCTAAGGATGGCAGTGTTCTTCCTGTGATTGTTCAAAAGTCAGATGGCGGATTCAATTATGAAACCTTTGATTTGGCTGCAATAAGATATAGAATAAATGAACTTAAGGCAGACAGGATTATATATGTTACTGATTCACGTCAGATTCTTCACTTTGAACAGATTTTTGCCATAGCTGACTTGTGTGGATGGTCTGATAATGTAAAGCTTGAGCATGTTGCTTTTGGCAGTGTTTTAGGTGAGGACAACAAACCGCTGAAGACCAGAAGCGGTGAGAATATTAAGCTTGCAGATTTAATGCAGGAAGCTATTGAAAGGGCATATAGTGTTGTAAATGAAAAGAATCAAAGCCTATCGGAGGAACGTAAACAGGAAGTAGCAAGAATGGTAGGAATTGGCGCTGTTAAGTATGCCGATCTTTCACACGAGCGGATTAAGGATTATGTGTTTGCTTGGGATAGAATGTTGGCATTAGATGGAAATACAGGACCATATCTGCAATATGCACATGCTCGAATATGTTCCATATTCCGAAAAGGTGATATTGATGAAAACACCATAGATGGTCCTGTAATACTTGAGGAAATAATTGAGCGAATATTAGCATTGAAGCTGCTTGAATTCTCAAGAGCTGTAAAGAGTGTTGAGAAGGAACTCAGACCGCATCTGCTTTGTACATATCTGTATGAGCTTGCAGATGTATTTACAAGATTCTATGACCAATGCCCAGTGCTTAACTCTGAATTCAGGGACAGCAGATTGTTTCTGTGCAAGATGACAAGGCAGGTATTGGCAGCTGGTCTTGACATGCTTGGTATTGATGCTTTAAGTGAAATGTAAGTATTAAGCTGATATTCTCCAAAGAAAAAAATAAGCAGGCAGCAAATAATGGTGGATTTGCATTATGCGCCGCCTGCTTTTTTTATATTATAATTTTATATGCAGATCACCTAATAAATCTGCCAGTATATCATCGCTTGGATAATCATTGCCAAGATGCTGAACGAATGATTCAGCAGCTTCCCTGCCTACGGCTTTGCCTTGAATCGCTGCATTCTCCTGCATTGATGTAATATATTGATCATCATGGTGATGATGTGCCAGCCATTCACTTTGCGATGCATGAGCTGCAAGCATTTTTGATTTTATATTCATTACACTTGTTATATCTACAGCGCAAGTAATCGGTAAAGGTCTTCCAAAGATATCTTTTCTACCCGCAGCATTGAAATAATACAAATGCGGTACGCCAGAAGTGGGTTTTGTCGGTACATGGCAGTCGTAGTTGGGTATAGGCGCAATAAAACAGGCATTTCTCACTAACCGCGATGTCTCTTCATGGTCAATCATATAATCAGATGGCGGATTGGTAAATACCAAGAATGGATCAACATCTCTTAATACTTTTACTGCCCTTCTTCTATATTCGGTATTGTATTCAACTTCTACATCCTGACCGCCTGCATAGTGAAACTTAGCTCCTATGATATCCGCTGAATTCTGTGCCTCTTTAAGGCGAATTTCACGAATTTGCTGTCTGCCCAAGTTTGGAGAACCCATATCTCCCCCAGCCATAACCGCCATGTGAATCTCATAGCCTTTTTCTGCCAGCAGTGCAAGCGTGCCGGCACACTGAAACTCTATGTCATCGGGATGACATCCAAAAGCAAGTATTCGATTATTCATATTTCCTCCATCAAATTAATTATTTGAAAGCTGTATATTAATTCAGCATATTGCATTTCCATATAGAGAAACCCCTAAAATCAACGCTAATCGGTTCAGATGGATTTTTCCAAGAACCAAGGATTATCTGTGATATTTTAAGATTGCTGCTGTTTATTTTATCATTAACAAAATTTTTCAAATCCCAGGTAATTCTATGCCAGCTGCCATCATTTATATCAGCAGGAACTACATCCACATTTTGATAAAGCGATTGTGTTCCAATAAAACTCAATAAATACCAAACAGGATCATTGAGATTAAGCAATCCATTAAAGAAGCTGACAGAGTTATAAGAAGCGCCGTTACAACCTATTTTAACATTATACACAGGTCTACCGTCAACTATTGCAGCTGACATATCAATTTTGCCATCCCTTTATATCCATTAATCCAGCTATACCTTATATACGGATTAATACGGAAGGTATCCCAATCTACAGAGGCATAGCTCGTTTTATCGGCATTAAGCGCCATAGTATATTGTCGAAGTATTTGATAGTATTGCTCGTTTAGCTGAGCAACAACTCCTTGATTGCCGCGATTGCGAATATCATCAGCGTATATACCTGCTGATCTTATTGCCTGACGTATTCCGCTCTCCCTGCCGACTTTATCATATTCAAGCAGAGACTCATTTAGTGACATCATAGATTTAAGGTAGAGAGATCTGAATTCCAGTCTGTTAATTATTAGATTTGCTCAATCTCTTCCCCGATCATCAAGAGTTGAGATTAATGCTTTAAATTTAGTAATAGCATTTTGATTCATCTCATAATACTTCTTTTGCCCTGACAAGCCGCTTAGCAGATAACTTTGGATTCCAAGCGAAATCAGCCGGATATCTTACATTATGCTTCATGCCAGAGAGCTTCCAAGTATATTATTTCAGCTGTGTTTGACAATTAATGATTTGAATCATATAATAAACAGTGTGCACCATACAATCAGTGCTTTTAAGGAGCTAATTCCTAATGCCGCATGTGAAGTTTCTGCATACAGCCGATCTACATTTAAGCAAGCCTTTTGGTTTTCTCCCACCGGCACAAGCCAAAGAACGCAGGCGAGATCAAAGAGCAACATTTGGACATATTGTTGACTTGGCGATAGAGCGTAAAGTAGACATTATACTTTTTTCCGGAGATGTGTTTGACAATCCTGATCCTGATCCCACAGATTTGGAAGCAGTAATTCAGGGGTTTATGCGTCTTTCTCAGAATAATATCATCAATTTTGTTATTCCCGGCAATCATGACTATGTACATCCAAACAGCTTTTGGCACAAAATGAATATTGATGGATTGCATATATTCACAGATATTAACTGGAGCTCGGTGGATTTGCCGGAGTTAGGACTCACTATATATGGGTCAGCATATGATGTAGGAAAGCCAAATCGCCGTGCATTTGAAGGATTAAACATTGATACCGGTTTCAAAACGATTGTTATGGCGCATGCATCATATGAGTCATTTGGGACTGTGATGAGCAGCTATCATCCTTTCTCTGCCGCAGAGCTTGCGGAGTTAAATGCATCATATACGGCTTTGGGGCACTATCACAAGTTTAATCCCTTGATGAACCGTTTAAGTGCAAGCTATCCGGGGACACCAGAAGGCATTAGTTTCGACACAGCAGAATCAGGCAGCAGATATGTTATATTCGGTGAGATAGGAAACGAAATAGGAACATCAATCGAGCCTATTCAGGTTAACAGAAAAGTGATGAAATCTGATGAGCTGGACTGCACATCATTCCAGACCGAAGCAAGTCTGTTGGATGCAATAAGGTTTATATGTGAGAAGAATGCGCTGATTGAGATAAAACTTCAAGGCACAATGCTGCCCGAGCTTATTCCCATTGTTGCAGGTATTCCAGATAGATTCAGGGAGTCATGCCAGTATATGTCCATAGTAACCAATGCATTATCATCTGCAATGGAAGTATCAGAATCTGACATGACGATAAGAGGAAGATTTTATCAGTATATGATGAGTCAAATCAACGAGACAAAAGATCCGCATCGGGCAACATTGTTAAGAAAGGCGCTTGAACTGGGAATTGCTGCACTGGATGGAAGGCGTTTATAATGAAGCTGATAAGTCTATCCCTTACAAAATTTAAGAGATTCATTGATAAACAGATTGAGTTCAATCCGGGATTGAACATCATATGGGGACAGAACGAATCGGGTAAATCAACTATTTATGACGCCATTGTGAGATCGTTTTTTGGCAAGGATAGAGGGAAAGCAGTAGAGAATTGGAGCGGAGGTCCTTCATCATCATCTCTTGTTTACACGGCGGATGATGAAACATTTATTCTTGAGCGGTTGTTTACAGAAGGTATATCGCGATTAAGCCAAATAGTTGATGATCAGCTAATAGATACAGTTACAACAAAGGATGCAATATCAACAAGAATAACAAAGCATCTTGGCATTACATCTAAGGCTGTGTTAGACAATACCGTTTTCATAAAACAAGCGGATATGAGCCGTCCCGGTTCATCAGATATGTCTGTTGTTGGGGACGAGATTCAGCGTATATTGACAGGAACAGCACAAACAAATGCAACAGATGCCATTCGGAAGCTTGAATCCGCAAGGGATGATGTAAAGGGAAAACCGCGCCCAGCAAATCCACGTGAGTATGATAGAATCAATCAGAGGATAACAAGCCTTGCTGAGGAAATAGCCAAAGCAAGGGCATCTCGTGAACGTATCACTCGCATATCGAATGAACTATCAGAACTTGATGTCCGAATAGAGCATGAAACCGAAAGGCTTGATTCACTGAAGCTTTTTATAGATCAATACAACAGGTGGAGCGAGCTTAAAAAGCATGAATCTGAACTTAATGAAAAACACAAGGAATTATTTCAAAAGCTGCGGGATATAGATGAATCTCAGTCGAAGTTTGACAGCATACAATTAAGCCTGCAGAAATATGCTCCGCTTATAGGAAAAGATGATGAAATATTAGCTCAGCTCACCGTGATTACAAATAAAATTAATGAGCTTGAGTTAAAATCTGCAAAGATTGAAGGATCATCTGAAACATATCATTCTTCTACAGGAGGACTGGTATTTATTCTTATGGCAACCGTAGGAATATTACTCAGTATAGCATCCATTTATATGGGTATTGCATGGAATAAGGCATACTTTTATATGTTATTTCCTGTTATACTTCTGCTTTTGTTATACAAGAAGATGCAAAGAGTAAATCAATCAGCGATAAAAAATCATCTTATGAATACAAATGAGGCAGTTAAGAACGACTTAAATCAGGTTAGAACTGAAGAAAAGAGTATTCTTAATTATCTTGGCACAAAAAATTCAAAAGAATCAATTGAAAAAATCCAGATGTATCGTCAGCTGGTTGCAAAATCAAATGACCAAGATATAATACATAAAACGCTGCTATCCGGCAAGAATATAAATGAATTAAGAAAGAACGAAATAGAGCTAGATAGAGAGTTAAATTCTATACGGCGTGAGATTGAAGCAGACTACCTGAATTATCACCCAACGCAGGAAGAGGCTGCAAAATGGAAATCTGAATATTCAGCGCTGCAGAATTCTTTGCCTAACGCTATCAAGCGCAAGCATGAATTGACTGGTGCACTTGAAGCAGAGAACAACAACATAAAAGATATTGCTGCATTGAATGGTGAAATGGCATATCTTCAATCCAGACGCAAGGAACTGGATTTTTTGCATAGCGCATATGAGGAATCAATATCAGCGCTTAACAAAATCACCAGAGAGGTGTCTGACGAGTATCTTCCGATGCTTTCTCACTCTGCAACAGAATATATGAATAAACTTACAAATGGAAGATATACATCGGTAGAGATAAAAGGCGGCTGGGATATAAAAGTCGACAGCAATGAACGGAGCTCTGTTTCTCCTGACATTCTGAGCATGGGCACTTTGGATCAGTTGTATTTTTCGCTGAGATTGGCATGTGGAGAGATTCTTGCAAAAGGGGTGAATCTGCCAATTATACTTGATGATCCATTTGCGAGTTTTGATCAGAACCGCTTGATGGAGGCACTGAATATGCTTACTGTAATAGCAGAAACAAATCAAACTATTCTGCTCACCCACGACCCACAGGTTCGTGAATGGGCTGAGCAGAATAAGGAGCAATGCAGCATTATATTGCTTTAACAACCTTTAGTTATGTGAGTGTTTTATTTTCCATATACTCATCTTCTGCATGCTGTCGATATTTATCCATCTTAACTCTAAATAACTCTCCATTTGAAGGCGGAGTGTATGTTATTGCATTAGCGCCTGCTTCAATTGCGTTTAAGATGGTTTCATCTGTTGGTCCGCCTGTAGCAATTATTGGAACCTCTGGATATTTTGAGCGTATTTCTCTAACAATATCAGGAGTATTTTTCCCACCACTTACATTGAGTATTGAAACTCCCGCATTTAACCTGGCTTGAATATCCATATACTGAGTAACAATTGTGCCTATAATTGGACAGTCTATTACCCGCTTTATGTCAGATATTGTGCTGAGAGGCGTAGGAGCATTAACAACCACGGCTGCACATCCATGCGCTTCGGCAAACATAGCCATCTGAGCGCTGCGCGGACCTTGTGTGGTACCGCCGCCTACACCCGCAAATATAGGCATTTGAGCTACAATTGAAATTGCAGAGATTACAGCAGGATGGGGTGTAAAAGGATACACTGCAATTAGAGCATCTGCATTATTGTTTAGTGCAATAGCAACATCAGTGGTAAATATTATAGATTTTACACGCTTGCCAAATATTTTAATTCCGGTGCATTCATCTATTATTACCGGCATTTGTATAAGGTCAGAACGTAATTCCGTTGTTACTTCGGGAATAAATTTCTTTTTTTCTTTATCATTCATATTTGAGCATCTCCAAGCTTTAATTATATCATATCAAATCATTTCAAAAAATCCTCCATTTATGTATTTTTGGAGGAGGCAAAAAAAGGAAGCCTCCTAAGGAGACTTCCCACCCAAAAAGTCTAATTCTCACCCTGCAAAAACAGAGCAACCGTATACAATAGTATTATAATAACACTTTTATTCAGTTTTTACTTCATATTGCATTTACTTACCTTTATCATGCTCATAATGGACCCATCGAGGCGCCAGTTTCAGCTGTATAAGAGCAAGTGATAGGATGATTATAAATAGAATCCAAGCTAACGCCGATGCATATCCCATCTTGAAATAGGAGAATGCATTATTGAATAAGTATAGAACCGGTACCAACGTCGCATCTGCCGGTCCGCCTCCTGTCATGATGTATTGTGCATCAAATGACTGCAATACGCCTATTGTTCCCATTATCAAATTGAAGAACATATATGGCGTAATCATTGGGAATGTTACATTCCAAAATCTGCTCCACCACCCTGCTCCATCTATCTCTGCTGCCTCATACAGATGCTGAGGTACTCCCTGCAGTCCTGCTAACCAGAGTATCATTCCTCCGCCTGCTCCCCATAATCCCATTATGATGAGTGCAGGCTTTGCGTATTGTTCACTTGCAAGCCATGTGGGAGGTGTTATGTTAAACCAGTTCGTAAGTGTTGCTTTCCATGCGGCATTAAGAAGTCCATACTGTGGATTGAGTATCCACATCCATAGTATCAGGTTTGCAACAACCGGTACGATTGACGGCAGATAGTATATTGTTCTATACCAGGTCATTCCTCCAACTTTGGAATTGAGCAGCAGCGCAATACCAAGACTTACTGCAAGATTGAGAGGAATTCCGAAAAGCGCAAGATAGCCTGCATTATATAAAGCTTTTAAAAAGAAATGCCAGTCATCAGTAAACAATTCACGATAGTTGTTGATTCCCACCCATCTTGCGGCGTGTAGAACATCATAGTCGCAGAAGCTTAATATAATGGATGCAATAATTGGTCCAAGCGTAAATGCCAAAAATCCAATAATCCAGGGTGAAGCGAAGATATAGCCTGCCATTGCTTCGCTCTTTGACAGCTTGCCGATAGACCAATGCTTCTTTAATGACCGCCAAATCAAAATTATACTGACAATCAAAAGCAAAGTGATAATACCAAGCGGATATTTCCAATCTAATTGCTTGAACCTCTCTCTGCTTAAAATCTTATCTAATTCCTTTTGAACAAGATCGGAAGCTTCTTTGAGGGCGCCTTCGGCACTAATTTTATTCCTTGTTGCCTGATCAACTGCTCTTAGCTGTTCATCCCACAACCGTAATCCAACAAAGGTAGTAGGTCTCCATTTTGATACCTGCATCAAATCAATAAAGAGACGCAAAGGCTTTTTGAATCTTGGATTTTTAGGTGCAAATTCATCGAAGATTATTTCATTGATTTTCATGTTTGCTGTCATATCTGGCACAAACGGCTTTTTCTTGCTCAAATTATACCTTTGCTGTTCACGATTATATATTCTATTAGCTTCCGGAGAGAGCATCCATTTGATGAACCTCCAAGACAATTCCTTATCCTTAACACCACGAGGAATTGCATATGAGAATCCGCCGCTCCACGTTATAAACTGCGAATCTTTTTCAGTGAAAGGCGGCTTGCCCTCAAACCTTGCTTTTGGAACAGGAGCCGGAGCAACAGCAAAATCCAAATCAGGAGCATATCTGGC
>JAPXND010000011.1:12036-13483 GCA_033808695.1 Armatimonadota bacterium | reverse complement strand
GCAATTCCGTTCAATACCCAGTTACCATCAATTTTCATGGCAACAAGCCCTGTAAGGAAAGGATCAAGCTCATCGGTTTTAAAACCGGCTGCAAATGCATTAACTGCATCCACTCCTCCCATGAATTCATAAAAAGACATCATGTATTCAAGGGCTTCTACTGTTCTTTTGTCATCTAAGGTACATTTCAGTCCATCTGGACTCATAAATTCACCGTTATTGGCAAAGGCATAAATATGGAGGAAGCTGTTTCCCCACATAGGAGTGAATCCCACCTGCTTAAATGTATTGTTCTTATCAAATATTGTAAGCTTCTTGGTGTATTCAGTCAGTTCATCCCAGGTGCGCGGAGGCTTATCAGGATCTAATCCTGCTTTTCTGAAAAGCTCCCGATTGTAATATAGGGCTCTGTCATCGGTATTGCATGGAATTGCATATATTTTTCCCTTATATATAGCTTCGTTCCAGCAAGCCATATAATACTCTTCTTTGCGAACTCCATCTGGAAGATCACGATCGCGCTCAACCAGATCATCAAGAGGGATAAATGCATCACGCGATGCCCAATCACCAATAAAGAATCGATCCTGCCTGATAACATCGGGGGGAACTTTACCTGCAATTGCAGTAAGCAGCTTCTGTTGATTAGTACCGCCTGCACCCATCGATAGTAATTTAACATCAACATCTGGGTTGCGTTTTTCGAATTCAGCTATAACTGCATCCTGCCCCTTAGATTCATCGCTGGACTGCATACCCCATACAACTAATTTTACTTTATCGCTGGATTTTTTAGCACAACCAATGATGCTGAACATCATAAAAATCAGCATAAAGAATATTAGTATTTTGAATGTTCTTTTCATGTGAACCTCTCAATTGAATGTATAAAGAAACAATTCATTCATCAAGATAATAGCGTATATTTGTTACAACTATGCCTTTACGGAACATAAGCATTAACTTCAACACAAATCCCGATTGATTATGCAATACCTTATGCCACCATTTGGCAGGAACAAATTCTGGAACAACAACAGTAACCAAAGCATTAGGACGTTCTGCCTTTACTTCATCTAAGTATCTAAACAGCGGTCCTACAAGTGATCTATATGGAGATTCAAGGATAATAAGCGGAATTCCTCCTCCCCATGTCTCCCAACGTTCAACTAACAGCTTAGCATCAATTGGATCTGTATCTATGTGAACTGCGCGAACATCAGTTGTCATACCATTAGCATACTCCAAAGCAGGAAGAATTCCTCTATGCAGGGATGGAGTCAGCACTATTAAGGTACTGTGCATTGGAACAAATTCATCATTGGCAGTTAAACGAAGCTGATTGCCAAGCTTTGTATAATGCGTATGGATTTTTGAGAAAATGTAAACAAAAATTGATGTTAAAAGTATAACCATCCAGGCACCGGCAGGAATATGAATATTTAGA
>JAPXND010000011.1:0-12026 GCA_033808695.1 Armatimonadota bacterium | reverse complement strand
CGGCCAGCCTATATGCCATCCAGTCGTGGGCAGCTTTGTGATTATTATGATAAGCGTTACAACTGCTGTAGTAATAGCGCCTATTCCGCTTATTACTGAATTTATGCGCCAGTTATTTTCTTTCAGCCTGATAAATCTTACAACCATTCCTGATTGTGAAAGTGTGAATGAAAGAAAAACACCTACTGCATAAAGGGGAATCAACGCACTTGTATTAGCTTTAAATATGTAAATAAGCAGTGCAGCTAATAGCGCCAACGATATAATTCCGTTAGTGAAAACAAGCCTGTCGCCAACATTATAAAACTGTCTTGGCATAAATCTATCTCTTGCCATTATAGATGCAAGTCGTGGAAATCCTGCAAAACTTGTGTTTGCAGCCAAGAATAGTATAGCTGCTGTTGCATACTGTATAACCTCATGAAACCATGGGTATGATGTTCCCGAAAATACTGCATTTGCTATTTGCGACAATACTGTTTCGTATTGAGGTTTTCCGAATTCAAGCGGAAGGACTTGCAGCTTGTATGCTAATATGTTTATTCCAAGGAACATGGTTCCTAAAATAACAACCATCATAACTAATGTTTTTGCTGCATTTTTAGATTCTGGCGGTTGAAATGCCTGTACGGCAGTGCTTATGGCTTCTGTGCCTGTCATGGCTGTACATCCGCTGGAGAAAGCACGCAATACAAGAAACCATCCTATGGATGAATAAAGCTGCTTTGGAATTACTGACCCGGCAGGCGGGGCTGCAGTAATACCGACAGTCAGCACGCGGTAAATGCCAACGCCTATAAGAATGAATACACTAAAAATGAATATATAAGTGGGCAGCGCAAATAACGCACCTGATTCGCGGACCCCTCGCAGGTTTGCAAGCATTATCAGCATAACACCTGTTATGGCAACATGCACCGCATAAGGAGCAATATCCGGATGTATGGATATAATAGCTGCGACTCCAGATGAAATACTTACTGCAACTGTGAGTATGTATTCTATAATGAGTGATGAGCCGGCTATTAATGCAGCTTTATCTCCCAGGTTATCTTTAGCTACAACATATGCCCCGCCGCCACCGGGATAAGCATGGATTGTAAGCCTGTATGACGTAGCAACAATAATCAACAGTATAACGATTGCAATTGCAATCCAAATAACCCAAGGCTGCCTAAGTGTAAGTGATCCGGCAAGTATAAGTATTAAAAGTATTTCTTCTGTGGCATAAGCTACTGATGAGAGAGCATCAGATGCAAATATTGGCAATGCAAGTATTTTAGGTAATCGTTCGTGTATTTCACGCCAGGTAGGCAGAGGATTCCCTACCAACAACCGCCTTATATAGGCTATCATTTCCCCTCCTGAGCAAATTATTATTATTGTTATTTTCTAAAAATCGATATATATTATATCAAAAAAGTATATAATATGAATGTATATTCCAAATTATTTTTGCATAAGCATGAAATATAATACAATTAATAAAATATTTTTTGCAAGGTATAACTTAAAGATAAATTTTGTTACTAAAGATATATAAATCTTCTTGCTGGGGTGATAAAATTGGATTATCAATCATTTATTAATGATTATGCTGTAATTTTCCTGCTTATTTCATTGGCGGCAGGTATAATATCGCTGTTTTATTACCTGAAGATTAAAAAGGAAATTGATTCTCTTCAGTTAGTACATGAGTATAATGCAAGAGAGCTGAGATTATTATGCAGCGGCAATTTTAATGCTGTAGTGCAAATAAAAGGTTATATTGATTGCAAAAACCCTTTGATTTCACCTATAGCAAAGATTCCTTGCTGCTGGTATAAAATTACTATTCAAAAAGTTTCACAACAAAATAAAAGAGCAATGGGCTCTGATGAAATATATGTGGAAACAAAATCTACTTTATTCAAAGTATGCGATGACACCGGATATATACTGGTGGACCCAACAGGTGCAGATATTGATTCTGTGCAGGTAGGCTATGAAGAGATAGATAGAAGAAAAGCGGAGTCTATTACAAACACGAGCTTAGATAATCTGTTTGGTGTTGAGACATTTAGAACAAGTGAATATGTACTTGTAGATGCCGGAACTGTTTATGTAACCGGAAATGCATCCAGCGTGCAGATGGGAACGTTTCCCGATGTGGTAATAAATAATAATTCTGCATCTGCGGTACGAAACCCAAATAGATTTCGTATTAGCAGGAATAATAATAAAAATTTTGAATCTACCAGCAGCAGAATACTATCAGTATGCCGCTATTTATCTGCAATATCGTTTATATTAGCTGCTTATTTCTATTTATATATCACCGGAATAATCCGCTTTTAAGCATAATAAAATGCACAAATATTTTTTATTACTGGACTTGTATGTGTTTATTAGGTAAACTTATATAAATGTAATTTGCAAATAAAACAATTTACAGGATAAATATGTAACTTTTGATTATTTATCACGTATAGAATTATATCAAGATGGCGGACTTAATGCCAAAAGAAACCGATGAAGAATTGATGATAAGATTTCAGAATGGAGACAACTCCGCTCTGGAGGAGCTTTTTGCCAGGTATCAGAAACCATTATACAACTTCTTTATACGTATGATAGGTCGAAAAGAAACAGCAGAAGACCTGGTGCAGGAAACATTCATCAAGGTTTATAGGTTCGGCAAGTCTTTTCGTGGGTCAGAGGCAAAGTTCTCTACATGGCTGTATTCAGTTGCATCTAATCATTGCAGAGATTTTTTGAGATACTCGTCACGGCGACCAGAATCACCAATTGCTGACATAGTAGAGCCGGAACAGCAGAATAACTTTACCGACATGATGAACGCAACAGATGAATCTCCTCTTGAGGAACATTTGATACGACTGCAGATTGGCTCAACGATAAAAGATGCAATTGACAAACTGCCTGAAAAAGAAAGAAATGCGTTGATACTAAGAGAGTATCAAGAGCTTGAATACAAAGAGATTGCCAAAGTGCTCAGCTGTCCTATTGGCAGCGTAAAGATACTGATTTTTCGTGCAAGAAAACGATTAAGAGAAATGCTGAAGGATGCCGACTTATCAGTATAAATATCTCGGGATGTGGTAAACATGAAATGCAGTAAAGCGCAGCTCTATATGTCAATGCTGATTGACAATGAGCTGTCACAAAATGAAAAAGAAGAACTTGATATGCATATTTCGGTATGCAAAGAATGTGCCGATGAATATAAATCTTTCTTGAGCATTCATCAAGCAATGAAAGCTATGGAAGATGCAGCTCCACCGGAGCAAATGGCGATTAGATTTTCTAAAGCTATAAAAGAGTTTGAAAATAATTCATTAGCAACAAAACGATATAACGCCGGTTTTAGGAGATTTGGCAAATTGGCAGCCGGAATAGCAGCGGCAATTGCGGTAATAGGTTTGTTTGCTGACAGTAACTTCTTCAATATACAAAAACCCGTTAATACCACTATAGAAATGGCAAATGTTCCTATGACAGGCAATACATCACAAGCAAACGATGAAACTCAATATATTAAATTAACCAATCCAACCCCTGTTATAACATATGATGAAAATATATCTTTAGATAATAAAAAAATTGCACTAAATAGAACAAATAAATCATCATATACAAATAGAAACAAAAAAAGCAATACAGTAAGAACTGCATATAAGAATAAATACAAAAAATCAAAACAAAGCGTAGTTGCAGCTAACAAAATATCAGAAGCTAAAGCAGTCAATACAATTAAAGAAGCACATGATGCTGTTGTAAACAATATGAAGTCTGCCCGTATGGTGGAAATAAATACTGCAATGAGAGTATCCAATCAGTTAAACGAAGCAAACATCACAATGAATGAAAGTCTGGAAACAGTGAGAGGAACCCTTAGAATAGCAGCAGACCTGATTGCATCTGATAGAGCAGCTTTAAACTCGGCAGCAAATATAAATGGAGAAATGATGTGATGTGTATAAAAAATTTATCATTCGTTGCAATACTAACACTAATACTTGCATTTGGTGTTATTGCATCACCTCAGAAGTCGTTGCTCGATGAATTGAAACTTCCCATTACACCCGGCTCAAAGGTTGTAATGGAAGCCAATATCCCAAAAGGGAAATTGATGGAGAGTATAGCCAACGAGTATGGTGCATGGTTAGGTTTATCTGACCTTCAGAAGGTGGGAGTTATAGTTTTATCTGTTGACCAATACACTCCTGCACAGAAGCTATTAAGCCATTATGATAAAGAATTGGCGCTGCCAACATGGAGAACAATTGCCAAATCGTTGGAAGGCAATGCTGCCATGGCAATAGTTTATAATGAGACTAACGGCATGCTTGTGATGAACATAGACCCGGCAGGGCAAAAAGACCGACGGATTACTATAGTAAGGGTGCTTGGCAAGCTTGATCCAGATAAATTGGCAAGATCAGAGCGCACACTTCCCGATAAAATAAGACAGTGGATAAACGGTCCATTTGGACCTGACGGAGAATCCGGCATACCTGAGACAGTGGCAAGAATATCTGCAGGAAGACCTATATCAATTCCGCCGGCAAAATGGCTTCAGGTTAAATCACTCAGATCTGATGTAAGAGCATATATAAAACCTCAAAATACTTTTATGATTGATGCCTATGATAAAAGCAATGACTATGGCGAATTAGTTAGAACAAATACCGGATTGGCACTCTCTATTGCACCACAGTTGAAGGTAAGCAGCATGCAGCTTCCATCTACAGTACCATGCATTCTGCACATTACAGAAGGATCGTTGAAACTTGTAGGTACGGCTGATCAGGATAATCCGGTAAAGCTTGATGTAATTGCAACCAGCGCTCCCGTAATCATAGATAGCTATCCTTTGAAATCCGGCATACATACTATTAAGTCAGTCAACAGCAGTGTAGACATATCTCTCTCGGAAGTTACTGGCGGAGCTTTGGAAGTGGCTGTAATGGGAAACGATATGTCTATTGTATTGCCAAGCAATGCTTCTGTAAACCTTGAAGCTGCTGTAACTTCCGGCAAAATCCAGAATCTCACTAACATACCGCCTCAGGACAATTCAAACAGCGGATTCATAAATTTGGTATCGGGCGATAAAAAGGCAGCTATATCTCTGCAAATTATAAACGGCAACTTATTAATAAAATCCGCCGATTAGTTTAATTAGATATCCTTAAAATAATTATAGCCATCCTAATTTAATAGGATGGCTTTTTTATTTGTATGATTCTTAAGTGATATGAAGAAATGCGGTTATTTCATTAAACAACCGCATTCCGCTGATTCATTTCATTATTTATCTGATTCCCAGATAGCCTTTATTGTATCTTCCTGATTATAGCCATTAGGACACTGAGGGCTTTTATTGTTCGCTTTATATTCACGCACATCACCGATAGGATCTGCAAGCCCCCTTGAACCAATAATCTCTAAGTGGCCGTTTTTATCGTTTTCTTTCAGCCAATCCCATGCATATTTGAGCCAATTATTACGATATTCCTCACTCTGCCGGGCAAACCAGCATATTTCATCATATCCCCATATCCAGCAGCCGCCAATATTTGCCTGTCCACCTTTGCCGGAAGAACCCCAGTTATCTACTTCAACAAGGTAAGGAAGGCTATCGCAGCTCCATCCGCTTGGAGTAATACCGCCCTTACTCTTACAGTATATGCTGTCTATATAACCAACCTCCAGAATACCTTCCATTGGTTTTCCTTCAACTTCCTTTACTCTCAAAGGGTAAGAATGGAAATCAAATAGAAGCTTGCCATCGTTAACCACACCAGGAGTATGAGAATCGCATAATACAAAGTGTCTGCGCGCACGCTTAGATGCATATTTCCGCACGCGATTCAGCATATCCCACCAGCCCTTGTTATCGGTATCAGCCTGATTCATCAGATGTACTTGTCCAAGATGCAGCGCTTCATATCCGCTGTCTATGTATCTTTTAGCACGGTAGAAGAACCACATTCTTGTTTCAAGCTTGCTCATATCTGGCACTGATCCGCCTGCTGACCAGAAATTATGAAATTTACCATCATCAAACAGCATTGCATCATAACTGAAATTCCTATTCTCAACAGGAAGACCAAACTCCTTAAACACTTCTTCAGGGATTGGGACATCATTTACCCCTTGATAAATGGCTTCAAATATCCCTGCCTGCAGAATAATTTCCGGATCATACGCATGGATTTTTTCTGCTAAGGCTTTTGCTTTAGCAAAGTGGGAATCATCGTTTCCGGGATTTCCCCATAGCAAAGCAGCACGCCCTATAAACTTTGCCCCTGTATTAACAATCATGCGCACATCATCATCCTGACAGCTGCTGTCGGTTATGTATGACATTGTGATTGATCTTGAAAGATATGCCTCTAAAACCTCTCTTGGCATATTTCCATAAAAATGATATTTGCTTGCGCTTTCCGACTTACATCCACATTCCATTGTTATCACCCCGCATATTAGAATTAACATTATAAATCTTTTCATATTGCACCCTTAATCATTATTCACAGATTCTGTAAGATAAACTTTAGGCTGATGTGTATAATCAAGTGTTACAGAAATCTCATTAAGTGTTTCTTTGATATTTTCTGGTGTGTTGTCTCCATATATTACAAAATGCGCATTGTTTTTTCCTTCTTCAATAACTACCCCACCCATTCCATCACCAGGACCTACTATATGCCGCATAGGCAATTCGGGTGTAATAAGCGCAAGAAGTATTCCAATGTCAGAATATTTTCCAGACCATAGAACATCGTCTCTTATTACTTGAGATGATCTATAACTGGCATATGGACGAATCTTTTCTGTATAGCCATCTGAAAAAATAGCTGTCCCCGGATTTTTAGAATCTGCACCCATGAGATTGATATCATCATAGCAGGCAAAGGTATTTATTGATGAATTGTATGTAACTTCTGCCCAAGAAGCATCTTTCCATAAGCTGATTGTTTTTTCCATACCGGTTTGATCTGTGCATTTTACTCTAATTAGTATATTTCCATTTTCTAACACCTCAAGGTTGTTGTGAAGGTGTCTGTGAGGTTCATAATTATCGGCAAATCCAAACCAGCCTGTTTCACCCGGAATAGTCAGATCTAAATTGTTGTGAGACTTAACCTCCCAGCGATATATATGTCCGCCTTCTGCACCAATCAGCAGCTTAAGCTTGTTGTTTTCTATCCATATCTTATCGTTAGATTCTATATTGACATGCATGCCATTTGATTTATCGAATTCTATTATAGGCGCAGCAGGCATATAATAAAGCAGAAATATGCGTTTGCTGTTGGCTTCTATGCTTCCATCTGCAATGAATATCAGCCTGTTATTCCTATTTGCAGCGGATATTTGGTGATCTATAAGAATTTGTTTATCGCCAACCTGCTCATACAGCCGATAATATTTTGGTATAGATGTGTCAAATGGCAGATCAATTTCTATAGGCTGGTTGATGCGGGCTTTATCATCTCCTTCAACCACTATGCCAATGCGCTTACTGAATGTTTCATCTGTCCAGCTAACATCACTTAGATTCAATGATTCTGCAGTGATTGGCAATGCCTTGGCAGACCTAATTCCACGCTCCTGAATTGCCAAGCCAACTTCGACAGGACTTGGCAAAGTCCCTTCCGACTTCAAGCTTGCCGATGCATTTTTTAGATTATCGATTATCTTCTGATATTCATTTATAAGATTATCATATCTTGCTGATACTCTATCCAGTGCAAACGGACGGTTTTCTCTATTCCAGAGTATAATATATCTATCTTTAAGATCCTTATGGGCATCGCGGATTTTTTCCATTGCGTTAATATTACTATCTACAAGGATTTTAGCTTTATCTTTATCGCTTTGAGACTGATAGGCGCTGCTATATATCTTCGCTGTATCAAAAAATGCAATCTGTCTTTTTGCCATCAAATTCATTCGCTCTGCACCAAAGATAAAGCTGTCTAGAATATCTAAATTAGTTTTAGCGCTCTGTTTTACTTTATTAAGATGCATTATGGCAGCTTCGGTAATATCAATTAATGCCTTTGCCTGAATCCTTTCATTCTCAATGCTTGTTGATACGCTGGCATTGTCCATAATCCAAAAACGATAATTCATCATCTTATTGTAGGATGGCAGACCATGGGCTTTTTGAAGCAGTTCAACTGCATTCCCAAAGTCATCTGAGTCTTCTCCAAAAAGGACTGCTCCTATGCGGCGATTAAAATCTTTGATATCAGTTTTTGATGCATTCCATGCACACTCCGAACCCCATGCAAGCCCATACCAATTATAATGGAAAAGGGGTTCGCCATCATCTGCCCAGGTTGTATTAAGCATACCCATTGCATCTTGTTCAGCTCCATCTCGGACATAGTTTTGGATATTTATTACGGCTTTGTTGAAATCCGGCAGTATGCGCGACCAATTGTTTACTCCGGGACACACAAAGAAATCAAAACCGGCATCCTTGAATGGCTTTATGGCAAAATTAAATGATGGAAGCGCTTCATACCCCCATGAAAGCATAACTGTATCTTTTGGTATATCATTCAAATTTTCAGGGTGATTGAGTATTATATCACCCCACATCATCATCCGTTTTTGGTATTTGTTCTTAAGAATATCATGAATTCGTTTTATATGGTTGGTGTATATTTTACCAACTCCGATTTTTTCAGCAGCTTCTTTCGTGGCGCCTTCACCTAATCCCTCAGTTTCATCACAGCATACATTGAAAAACTTGGATTTTATAAGCGGCGCCTGTTCTGAATACAGGTCATCTAACAATTGATAGGCGCCTTCGTTCAAAGGGTTCAGTACAGACAAATTTTCCTGCAGATGCTTATACTGTTCATGTTTGAGTATTTCTGCAAAGTGCCCGAATGACTGCTGACATCCAATGACCTCTATCCCATATGATTCAGCGATTCTAATCAGTTTTGTTAACTCATCCGGTTTAAGGCTTCCATCCTTGGGGCAAATCAAAGGGTGTTTTGAAAATTCGTATTGATGCTCAAGATAATATGTAAAGAAATTCATTCTGAGATAAGAGGTGAGCTCAATCTCAAATTTCAACATATCCAGGGTTGGATTTGGGCCTCTTGTTATGTCATGGGAGTAACCGCGATACTCCATAGACGGCCAGTCGATAATCTGCATGCATTGCAATTTTGTTTCCTGCATATTTGCACGTATGAGCTGTGTAAGTGTTTGGATGCCATTGAAATATCCGCCGCGGGATTTAGACTTCAATACAACCCCATTTTGGCTTACATCAATAATGTATCCTTCATTTTCAGATTCTGTCTCTTTTGGTATTTGTATGGCTGATATAAGGCTTTTGCGCTTATTGGGTAAGGATAACGCCAAAGTAAATTCATCCTGACCAGCGATGTTGTTAACCTGGCAGCTGATATTGCGTGAGTTCTGAAGCTCCTTTTTCAAACTGCCAACCGGACCATTTACAGGCGCTTTTGCACCAATGGCGATTACCATATTATCTGAAACATTGAATAATCCGTCTTTAATTTCTATTTTCTTTGGATATGGTATTAAACGCAATGATGCTGCATTATTTTCTGATTTAATCTGGCTGTAAGACGCACAAGGAATAAGCATAGTGAATGCAAGCAAACTCGACAATAAATATAGCCCTTTATGTAAAACCATAATATTCATTAAACCTTGCCCTTGCTGATATATTTGTAAATGAAATACAATCCTGTATATATACGTAAATCTATTAGGAATCCTTCAGCCTGCTTAGTATGAAGCCAAGCATCGATATCTTCCAGAGGCACTTCATGCACGGTTATGGATTCGGTTTCATCCCCTCCGCCTCTACCTGTTTTTTTCAACTTGCCGGCTACATATATGGTTATAAGCTCATTTGATGTTCCGGCTGACGGTGGTCCTTCGCAGATTAACTCCATATATCCAGCTTCATACCCTGTTTCTTCATGCAATTCTCTGTGCGCAGCATTAACAAGATCCTCATTTCGGGTATCCAACGAATCACCTGCAAGACCTGCCGGAAGCTCTATTACACTCTTGTTCACTGCGGTACGAAACTGCTCTGTGAGAATAATCTTTCTATCTTCGGTAATAGCTGCAATCCCCACAATGCCGCAGATATTCACTCTTTCTACATACTCCCAGCGGCCTTTTTGCATAAATCGCAGGTATTTGCCTTCTGCAATAATCTTAGCTGTATTGTCTTTCATGCTGTATCCTCTTTATTTCTATTTAATATCCCAGAGAGATACACTGTCTACAGCAATTGTTTCGTTGCCTTTCCACATAACACGAGTTTCAAGCAGTCCACCAGGATGGTCGAAAATTAACGGAACGCTTACAAATTCGCCAATGGGAAACGATTTTGTATCTACTTCTTTCACAGCAGACCTTACTAATTTTCCGCCAACTGATGCATCTATCTCAATTGCATTTCCGCCATTGTCACTTAATCTCTTTATGCGGAATACAGCAATATATTTGCCGGGCTCCATATTGATGTATGGACCATAAACCAGATGACCGGGTTTTGATTTTCCTACCGTTGCTTTTCTTACAAATCCACCATCAGCCTCATTATCAGCAGCTTTTACTCCTGTGGTAAATGGCATGTCTTCCGCTTCAAATTGTTTCAATAGCGCCAGCATCGCATCTTCCGGCAGGGATTCACCTATGCTGTCTCTGTTTATTTTCCGGATGCCTGCGGTCAATTCTTTCTCTCCAAAACTTCCTGATAAAGTTACATTCAGGATATTTGATGACGGCATTCCGGTGATTATGATATCACTCTCTTTGCTAGGGTCAAGAGTGAAATCTTCTTCATTTATGTTATAGTCAGACAAGCCCTCATTTAATGCTGCTTTTACATTCAACGGCTTGGATGTAACGTTTTGAATAGGAATAGTTACCTGAACCCTTTCGCCATCTAAACCAATGACCTGTGAAGGCATGTGAGTAATAATCTTTCTTTCTTCCATATCCTGTTTGCACAGAGCAGCCAAATGATCGGGAGCAACCACCACATAATCATCCCCTAATTTATCGATAACTTTCTGTATCATAGGCAAATCCCAGAACCAGTTGCAGATAAAGACATGCATAAATGCCGGTTTTCTGTCGGGCTCTATATCTTTAATCTGAGATACAATATAATCTATCTGTTGATCTCCTGTACCTTTAGGATCCCAGCTCGTAACAGCATGGAACACAGGTATATTATTTGCGGTAATACCGGTTGCAACAGAATAATCTTTTACTACACATCCATAATCCGCAAATATGGAAGTTAGCTCGGGTATTATTTCTGCATATCTGCTGATTTCCTTGCTGCCTACATTTGACGGATTAATGCTTACAAGATCCATTGCCTGCATATAGTAACGAGTCTGCTCCAGGAATTCATCAAATACCAACTGACGGTCGGAAGGCTGATATCGCAATCCATACATTATAGGATAAGTATATCCAACGCCCGAGACAGCTGCCATAAAGATGTCATTGGGTGTGGAAGTTTGGTAATAGTAATCCATGATGCCCGGTATGAGCAAAGCCGATGCAGGTGATATTGTCCATGCCACTGGGAAATCTCCACGTTTTTTGTTTTTCCATACTTGCGGCCAGTTTACAGTGGTCATAACCGGAATGTTATCCCCATCTGAGATGACAAATGTTATATAGGTTTTATCCCTTTTGAGCTTTGGCATTGGATGAGGTTTTTTCTGTTTGAATGCTGGAACCTTAATTCCAGAATGCAAGCTTAGATTAGCTGTAGATACAGAACCAACAAGATACTTGCCAAATTCCGCCATTAATCCTACTCCGCCGCCTTCACCAATGCCAATATCTAATCCTGCGTAAGAGTATCCCATTATGGGGATGTTTGCAGGCAGCCGACCGAGCAGTTCTTCTACAAATTTCATCTGTTCTTCAGGGGCAGATGTTTTCTTTGCACCATCTATTGGACCTGGAATCCAAAAAAT
>JAPXND010000010.1:0-33436 GCA_033808695.1 Armatimonadota bacterium | reverse complement strand
AAGTATGATTACAAAACTATAGGTGCAGACCTTGCATCACCTGCAAATAATCATCTGCATCCATATGGACTGATATGCCATAGTGAATTGTTGAAGCTGTGGGAGTATACCGGAGATACCTATTATCTTAGCCGTGCTGCAGATAATCTGGCTTGTTTCCAGCAATTTATAGCAAGATATGATGGCGATTTTAATGCTAGAACCAGTATGGTAAGCGAACAGTGGTATCATACAAATTGGAACCATCCTAAGGGGTCTATGCTTCAGCTTGCCCATGCCTGGTGTGCAGGGATGATATTATATGCCAATTTATCTGCGCAGGAATTTGGCGATATTATAATAGATGCAGAAAGCCGTGAAATTTATGCGCTGGATAATCTGCAGATAAAAGAAACGGAATATTTAGATCCAGACCTTGTTATAACACTGGCAAACCAATCATATAGCGATCAGATTGTGAAAATCAGACATTCAAAGCTTGGAGTAACAGGAGAAATTAAACTTACAGCATTAGAAGAATGCCGGGTGCTTATTGGAGGAAACACACCAAAAGTAGAATATCTTGAAATAGATCATTGGGAAAATTAACACATCTTTTCTGAATTAATTAAAAAATTAATTGACCGAAACGGAGATTTATAGTAATATAAATCTGTTAGAAACGAAGGGAGTAAATTATGAATAGAAATAAATCGGTTTACCTGACACTTATAGGCGCCTTGGTTTTGTCAGGTTCGCTATTTGCACAGGTAAATATCCCCGATGTAGTAGGAACAGTAAACGGAGAAAAAATCACTAAAGTGCAATTAACTGAGATATTATATAGCTGGCAAGGTGAATTTATACTTAGTGATTATATCCAAATGAAATTAGTTGAGCAGGCAGCAAAAAAAGCAAACGTAACTGTAACTCAAGATGAAGTTAACAGCAAAATAATTGAGCTTAAAAAAAGTATTCCGCCCAATATGGATTATCTTGATTTCTTAAAAAGCAGAAGATTAACTTCACCTAGACTTGCTGCCATAATAAAGATGCAGCTTCAATCGGAAAAAGTAGTTGGAAAAGATATTAAGGTAACACCTGACGATTTGGCGCAATTTCTTAAAGCAAGCCATATACTTATTCCAATTAAACTTACACCAGAAACAAATGCTGAAGATGCAGTAAAATTAGACGAAGAGGCAAAAAACAAGATAAATTCAATAGCTGAGGACATTAAATCAGGCAAAATAAGTTTTGAAGATGCAGCAAAACAATATTCAGAAGATCCTGGAACCAAAAATAACGGCGGTGATTTAAATTGGTTTACAAAGGGACAAATGGTGCCAGACTTTGAAAAAGCTGCACTGGCTTTAACGGTAGGTCAGATTAGTGAACCGATAAAAACAGATTTTGGTTATCATCTTATTAAGTTAACAGCGCTTGGAAGCAATGCAGAACCAGCAGATAAAAAAATGTTGGAAGAAATGATTACAACTAATAAGCTGCAATATGCTCTTCCGGAATGGTTTGATTCTTTAAGAAATAATGCAAAAATAGAAAATAATCTTGCGCCAAAACCAAAGCCTGCCGCTGCAGCAAAGCCTGCCGCAAAACCGGCTCCAAAACCTGCAAATCAGTCAAAAGACTCAGAAATGGCATTGCCGCCTCCGCCGCCAGGTAAATAATGGATAAATTCAAGATCTGGATAAGTTATCCATTCAGATCTTGTTATTTATTTTCTAATTAAAATAATGAGGTGCTTAAAATGTGTGCTCAAAAAATTAATGTAGGACTTGTTGGGTATCAGTTTATGGGCAAAGCTCATAGTGTGGGATATAGAGATGTAGCTTTTGCATTTCCTGATGTTCAACTAATACCAGTGATGAAAGAAATCTGTGGCAGAGATATTCAAAAAGTTGAAGAAGCAGCTGCACAATATGGTTGGGAAAGAACAAGCAAGGGCTATGATCATGTAGTAAGTGCAGACGATATAGATTTGGTAGATATATCTACGGGTAATGATACTCATAAAGAAATTGCATTGGCTGCTGCAAAAAATAAAAAGCATATATTTTGTGAAAAACCTATGGCGTTGAATGTAGCAGAGTGCAAAGAGATGATAAAAGCAGCTGAATCGGCTAATATCATCCATATGATTAACTTTAATTATAGAACTGTGCCTGCAGTTACATTTGCCAAAAAGATGATTGATGACGGACTGCTTGGTAAAATATACCATTTTAGAGCAGTTTACCTTCAAGATTGGATAGCAGACCCTGAATTCCCATTAGTATGGCGTCTTCAGAAAGAAAAAGCAGGCTCCGGCGCTCATGGCGACATTAATGCGCATATAATTGATTTAGCAAGAATGCTGTGTGGAGAATTCGATTCTGTTACAGGATTAATGACAACATTCGTTAAAGAACGACCGCTGCTTGCAGCACATGGCGGGGGGCTTTCTGCTGAAGGATCTGTAGAAAAAGGTGAAGTAACCGTTGACGATGCAGCATTGTTCCTTGCTAAATTCAAAAATGGAGCTGTGGGAACCTTTGAAGCCACAAGATTTGCGCAGGGTAATAGAAACGGAAATAGATTTGAAATAAATGGCAGTAAAGGCAGTATACGATTCAATCTTGAGCGCCTGAATGAACTTGAGTATTATAATGCTGAAGATCCAGAAGGTCTTCAGGGTTGGAGAACCATACTCATTACAGACGGAGTTCACCCTTATTTAAATGGTTGGTGGCCGGCAGGTCACATAATTGGCTGGCAGCATACATTTGTTCATCAGGTGTATAACCTTATGAATGGTATTGCAGCCAATAAGCTTCCTACACCTAATTTCTATGATGGCTTAAAAGCACAGGCTGTATTGGAAGCGGTTGAAATATCTGCAGAAAATGGTCAATGGGTAAATATTGATGTCATAGAAGCAGGATAGTAAGAAATAATGTAGAATATAGTATTAATCAATACATAAAAGTTAGTTTTTATTGACTTTTTATCTGATTGTGTGCTATAACTTCAAAGTATATACTGACCAAAACTGCGATTTTAAGAATTCAGTTAATGGTTAAGTTAAATCGGGATTTGGAGGACATTAACTCATGTTAAGAGTCAAGTTCTTAGTTGCTGTAACGCTTAGTATTTTTCTACAATTGGCAATATCTTCAGTAACATTCGCGCAAAGTAATATTCAGGTGGATAGACCACTCGATGGAGCAACAGTAAGGGAAGTTGTAAATATCTTGGTTCCTGTTGATT
The DNA here is from genome assembly GCA_033808695.1 of Armatimonadota bacterium. Taxonomy (GTDB): domain Bacteria; phylum Armatimonadota; class UBA5829; order DTJY01; family DTJY01; genus JAPXND01. The sequence goes on along the minus strand of JAPXND010000010.1, from coordinate 30,190 downwards.
CTGTACCAAATGATGGTTTTGTTTCATATAGTATAGATGGACGTTTCAGGCTTGCTTCATCAGAGAAAACAAATGATGAATCTCATTATATATATAGATGGGATACAAAACAACTTGATCCCGATACAAATGCACCCATGGAAGTCAGACAGCCGCGTGATGGCAGGAGAACTATTACTGTTCAGGCTTATGATAAAAATGGAAGAAGTGTTGGAGAAAGTCGTGAAATTGCAGTTTTTGTAAAGAATAACGCATCAGCCGATATGCCTGCACAGGGATTGCGATTAGCATACAGGTATACACCAAACACCAGTAATGACTATAAGTTTACTACTATGATTAGAGTAAATAGTATCGCTGGAGACACAACGATTGCAAATGAAGATAGGGGCATTATCTCCGGTAAAGAGGGAGTAATTAAAAGAACTATAGAAGATTTGGTTAGAAATAATGCTGCTATGATTAGACAAAGACTCATTGGCAACATATACGATCTTCAAGGCGGGCAGTCAATGCCTGATTATAGTTTTAATTCGAAATCATCCTATAGAATAGAAAACAGCCAAGGAATGTTAGAGGAAATTATCACAACATCATCACCTGGCACCTCTATTTCTATAGATATGCCCAAATTACCTGCCGAACGTGTGAGAATTGGTGATTCGTGGACACTGAAGCAAAAGATATTCAGGGATCCTACTTCAGATCAAAATGCTGCATTTACAACAATAAACATGCTTGAGGGACTAGAATGGGAAGGTGGATTTCCTTGTGCAAAGATTAAAACAACATTTACAGGTACTGTAAAGATACCAGATTATAATATAGAAGATGATACAGTATCAATATCTGGTGAAACAATAACATTCTTTGCATATAAGAGAGGAAAGCTTGTATTGTCAACTACTACTGCTATTGCAGAGGCGACTATTCCTTCAGGCTTAGCAAGTACTTTAACATCAAATGCACCGCGATCTTCAGGTTCAACGCCAAGTGGTGTGATGTCTGGAATGCCCGGTATGATGCCTGGTGGAATGCCCGGCGGAATGGTGCCGCCGATGACAGGTGGAATGCCTGGTGGAATGGTGCCGCCGATGACAGGTGGAATGCCTGGTGGAATGGTACCGCCAATGACAGGTGGAATGCCTGGTGGAATGGTACCGCCAATGACAGGTGGAATGCCTGGTGGAATGGTACCGCCAATGACAGGTGGAATGCCCGGCGGTATGATGCCCGGAATGGCCAGCATGGAAGGTGGTATATCTTCTCAATCACAGGAAGTTGATATAAAACTGGAAATTACAAACAAGCTTCAACTTGTAAAATAGTATTTACAAAATATCTATAAATTAAGCATCAGGCGGGAATGTTTTAACTCCCGCCTGAATTTGTTTAATACACCATAATATTATGAAATTTATAAAAAATTTAAAAAGTAAATTTGCTTTTAACGATGACAAAGAAATAGGAATTATGGAGCATCTCTCTGAATTGAGATCTCGCATAATTCGCTGCATTATTTATATTTTTATTGGAACGATAATAGGATGGTTTTTTTCAGATGATGTATATCAACTATTAAGTATGCCGGTTATGCCGTATTTGGAAAAATATACAAGCAGTTTTATAACAACAGATATAACCGAAGGATTTATGATAAAAATACAGATGTCGCTTATGGTGGGCATCTTAATTACTATACCGTTAATCACTCTGGAGGGATGGGGGTTCATTTCACCTGGGTTAACACGGCAAGAACGAAAAGGTGTATGGTTAATTGCACCTTTATCAATTTTTTTATTTATTGCCGGAGTATATATTGCATATAAAATATTGCCCACCGGAATAGGCTGGTTAATATCGCAGAATTTTTCAAATGTAAAATTCATGCCAAAGGTACAGCAAACAATTTTATTTGTTTTAAAGATGTGCATAGCTTTTGGAATAGTATTTCAGCTTCCTGTAATATTGATGTTTCTTGCCAAAATAGGTATTATTACTTCTGCAATGCTAAAATCATACTGGAGACATGCGATTGTTATATTGGCAATAATATCTGCAATTGTTACTCCATCAGGCGATGCATTTTCAATGATGATGATGTGTACGCCTTTGCTTGGTTTATATGCAATAAGTATTTTACTGGTAAAATTGGTTGAAAGATCTTCCAAAAACTGAAAAATTCTCATAAAACTTATAAATAAAGAAGGAAATTGTTTTTTATATGAAGAATTATGGTATAATCTATTTTACAGATAATAAATCTGTTTGAAAGCATAGGTTAAAGATATTAATTAATTTATGTAACTTTAACCAAAATGAATTATGAAAGGGGCTATTTAGTGAAAAAAAGAATTATCACAGTTGTAATGGCAATAGCAGTTGTATGCTTATTTGCAAGTATTGCCATAGCATCACCATCACCATCAATGCTTGGTATGACAGGAAACATTCTGACCCCAAACGATAAAGTCCTTGAGGTTGGCGACTTTTCAGCTACATTCCAGTCATTACAGTTTGATGATCCAGTTACATTAATCGGAGCAAATGTAGGAATTACAGAAAATTTGGAAGTTGGAGTTGCAAATTATAATCCATCTACTGCTGGTGCCAATAGCAAATTAATAATAAATGCAAAATATTCAGCTTTTAAAGAAACCTATAATAGACCTGCCATTACAATAGGCGTTACAGATGCTACCGGTGGGATTGATACTAATGAAGATCCAGGTTTTTATGTAGTAGCTGGCAAGAACATAACCAAAGCTGGTGCAAATGTTCTTGGAGAACCAATTGGCAATTTAAGAGGATATCTTGGTGTAGGAACAGGACTTTATAAAGGATTGTTTATTGCTGCAGATTATTCCCTTAATTCAAAAGTTGATGTAGTTGCAGAGTTCATTTCCGGTATGCGAATGCGAAATGGTTTGGACGAGGATGCTGTATTTAATGCAGGAATTAAAATGGATATATCAGATGATATAAGCCTAAATCTTAATGCGATTGATTTAAACGATTTTAGTTTCGGTATCTCATATACAAAAGCAGCATTCTAACAGCTAAAAATGCTTAGGGCCGAATATTATAATATTCGGCCTTTTTTTTATATTTTTGACAATACGCTTAGATTCTTGCATGATATGACTATTGAATGTTATAATTATTTTTATATACAGAATATGTATTAACAAGTTTAATTTGTCTAAGGATTTATAATGAAACTAAAAAAAGAAGATATTGAAAAAGTTGCATGGCTTGCCAGACTAGATATTGATGATGCTGAAAAAGAGCGTCTTACCGGCGACCTTAATCAAATAATGAAGCACTTTGAAAAGCTTCAGCAGCTTGATACAGATCTGATAGAGCCAACCTCGCATTCACACCCCATTGTAAATGTATTCCGCGAAGATATTCCCGGCAGCTCACTTGATGTTAAAGATGCTATTGCTAACGCTCCACAAGAAGATAATGGTTACTTCGTTGTTCCACAAGTTGTGGAAATATAAATCCTAATTGAAATGAGGATAGGAATTGGATCTACACAAACTTACAGCACATGAGTTACATGATATGCTTATATCGAAAGAGATATCTGCCGTTGATATAACAAACTCGGTATTAGCAAGAATAAATTCAGTAGAAGATAAAGTTCATAGTTTTGTTACACAAACGGCCGATATAGCAATGAAAAATGCTGAAGCGGTGGACAATGCAATTTCTGCAGGTAAAGAGATACATCCGCTTGCAGGTATTCCGGTGGCAATTAAAGATAATATATGCACTAAAGGCGTGCTTACCACATGTTCATCCAAAACGCTTAGCAGCTTTGTTCCTCCATACAATGCAGCGGTGATTGATAAACTCCACGCATGTAATTCAATAATGGTTGGCAAAACTAACCTTGATGAATTTGCTATGGGATCTTCAACCGAACATTCTGCATTTTTTACAACTGCAAATCCGTGGGATACAAATAGAGTATCAGGCGGATCAAGCGGCGGTTCAGCTGCTTCAGTGGCAGCGGATGAAGCTGTTTTTGCAATAGGTTCCGATACAGGCGGATCCATAAGACAGCCAGCATCATTTTGCGGTGTTGTTGGCATGAAGCCCACATATGGACGAGTATCTAGGTATGGATTGATAGCATTTGCTTCTTCACTTGATCAAATTGGACCGATTACTAAAGATGTAACAGACGCAGCTGCTGTATTACAGGCTATATCCGGCAGAGATTCATCTGACTCTACTTCAGTTGATATTCCGGTGCCTGATTTCAAATTGTCATTGAAGAATGATGTTAAGAATTTAAAAATCGGTATACCTAAAGAGTTATTCGCTCAAGGTGTGCAGACAGAGATAACAGAATCTGTTATGAAGGCAGTTGAATTGCTTAAATCGCTTGGCGCTGATTATAAAGAGATTTCAATGCCGGTTATGGATTATACACTTCCTACTTTCTATATTTTAGCTCCATCTGAAGCATGTTCTAACCTTGCCAGATATGATGGTGTGAAATATGGTTACAGAGCAGATAATCCTGCTGATGTGAATTCTATGACACTGAAATCCAGAGGTGAAGGTTTTGGCACTGAAGTAAAACAGAGGATAATGATAGGAACATATGCCTTAAGCGCAGGCTATTATGATGCATACTATTTGAAAGCACAAAAAGTTAGAACATTAGTAAGACAGGCATATGATGAAGCATTTAATGAGTTTGATGTTCTTATATGTCCAACTTCACCAACTATAGCCTTCAAAATTGGTGAAAGATCCAATGATTCGCTGCAGATGAAACTCGCGGATGTGTGCACAATACCTGCTAATTTGGCTGGTATTCCGGCAATATCGATAAATTGCGGATTTCATGACGGGATGCCAATAGGTATGCAGATTATGGGTAAAGCATTTGATGAAGAAACCATTCTTCGAACTGCATTTACCTTTGAACAAAATACAGATTTTCATACCAGAAAACCGGGGCTTTAAAGGGGAATAAATATATGATTGAATATGAACCAGTAATCGGCATGGAAGTTCATGCAGAGCTGCTCACAAATAGTAAAATGTTTTGCTCCTGTAATGCAGATTTTGGTGGAGCTCCAAACACTAGAACATGTCCGGTTTGTTTGGGACTTCCAGGTGCATTACCGGTGCCAAATAAAAAAGCTGTTGAATATGTTGTAAAAGCAGCATTAGCTTTAAACTGCACTATTTCTGAACATAGTGTGTTTCATAGAAAAAACTACTTCTATCCAGATCTGCCGAAGAACTATCAAATATCTCAGTATGATTATCCACTGGGACGTAATGGATGGATAGATATAAATGTTAATGGCAAAGTTAAAAGAATAGGCATTAATCGTGTGCATTTGGAAGAAGATACCGGCAAGCTGATCCATTCAGAGACAAATGCTAATGAAAGTTACCTTGATTACAATAGAGGCGGACTTGCGTTGATGGAAATAGTTAGTGATGCAGATATACGAAGTGCAGATGAGGCAAGAGAATATCTTGTTAAGCTGAGAGCCATACTAACTTACATTGGCGTTAATGATGGGAAAATGGAAGAGGGAAGCCTTAGATGCGAGCCTAATATTTCAGTTAGACCTGTTGGGCAGGAAAAATTTGGTACAAAGACCGAGCTGAAGAATCTTAACTCATTTAGGGCTGTATACAGGGGTGTTGAATATGAAATTGAGCGTCAGATTGAGTTGTTGAATGCCGGTGAGAAAGTTATGCAGGAAACCCGCAGATGGGATGATATACGGGGTGTTACATCACCAATGAGGTCTAAGGAAGTTGAACAGGAATACCGATACTTTCCAGATCCTGATTTGATTCCTATGCGCTTGGATGCGGAATTTATCGAAGGTCAACGAAGCTTATTGCCTGAACTGCCAGAAGCAAAACTTGCTAGGTTTATATCGGAATTCAATTTGCCTGAATATGATGCAGAAATACTTACTGAATCTCGCGAAACAGCACAATATTTTGAGGATACAGTGAGCGCCGGCGGTGATCCCAAAACCGTAAGCAACTGGATAATGGGAGATCTTACAAGATTAATGAATTCTGCCGGAATTGGGATTAATGATATTAAAATAAAGCCGAAGTTTCTTGCTGAACTTATTGCGATGATAGAAAAGGGCACAATAAGCGGTAAAATTGCCAAATCTGTATTTGATGAAATGTTTGAAACAGGAAAATCGCCAAGTGATATAGTGAAATCAAAAGGAATGACGCAGATAACTGATGAATCGGAAATATTGAAGGCGGTAGATCAGGTGATTGCTGAAAATCCTAAGGTTGTTGAAGATATATTAGGCGGAAAAGATAAATCAATAGGATTTTTGGTGGGGAACGTAATGAAACTTACTAAAGGAAGAGCTAATCCTCAGCTTGTTAATGAGCTTTTGAATAAACGTATTCGTGAATAGGGAGTTTGATATGGATGTAAAATGCTGGGTTCAGGATTCATTATCACGTGTGTATCCATCAACTTTGGCGAGGAGTTCAGAGGGGTTTGTGTGTGACGCACTGCGTGATGAGGAAATCGTTGTGCAGGCGTGCGTGCGAAATGAGTCGTTAAACGTGGCTGCAGTTAAGGTATTTGTACAATCAAATGACTTCATAATTTCCCGAGTTAGGCGTGAGGGAAATGTTAAAATTCCGCATTTTACTGTAGAAACTCCCATAGATGAGCTTGAAGGTTTTGGGAACATTCCCGGTTTTGTACCGGATCCATTATTTGATGAGAATTTTGCATCTGTTGGACCATATGAAACTCAGGCATTTTGGATTAATATAAAAATCGATAGAAATGCATCACCGGGAAATATATTAACAAAGGTGGTATTTGCTTCTGGTGATGAAATCATTAATGAAATTGATTTGAACATCTTGGTGGCGGATATCGCCGTTGAAAAAAGACATAATTTTCCGGTTACACATTGGTTTTATGCAGATGCATTATGTGACTGGTATGGCGTAAATCCGTTCGAGGATGCGTTTTGGTCAATTGTATCGCCATATATGAGCAATCTTGTCTCCCACGGAAATAACTGCATGTATGTGCCAATTTTCACCCCTCCCACTGATGGAGTTAAAAGGCCGACGCAGTTGTTGGGAGTCAGCAGAGCTGCAGAAAATAAGTATAGGTTTGATTTCAGCAAAGTAAAAAAATGGGTTGATTTGGCAAAAAAATCAGGTGCAGACATGTTCGAGTGGACGCACCTGTTTTCTCAATGGGGCGTTAAGAATGCACTGAGGATATATCAAGATAACAGCGATGAATCATCGCTGTTATGGGATCCTGATACTTCTGCAACCTCTGAGGTATACAGGCTGTTTCTTGCTGAATTTCTGCCCGAATTTTACACATTCCTTAATAACGAAGGCTTGTTGGAAAACTCAATCTTCCATATTTCAGATGAACCGCATGGTGATGAGCATCTTGCAAACTATAGGGCTGCACGCAGCATGATTGCTGAACTGGCGCCCTGGATGAAGGCTGCAGATGCCTTAAGCGATATTAGATATGGAAAAGAGGGGCTGACCGATATTCCCATTCCAAGTATTGCTGCTGCGGAAGAATATAATAATGCTGGTATTCCAGCATGGACATATTTTTGCTGCGGTCCAAAGGGCAGATATTTGAATAGATTTGTGGACACTCCGCTTGCTAAAATCAGAATGGCGGGCTGGCTTTTTTATAAGATGAATGCCAAGGGGTTTTTGCATTGGGGTTATAACTACTGGTATAGAAGCCAGACAAGAGAGCTGATTGATCCATTCAATGAGCTTGGATCATATGCATGGCCTGGGTTTGGATATGGAGACCCATTTGAAGTTTATCCTGGTGTAGATGGGCCGATAGATTCCATCAGATGGGAAGTATTTTCACAGTCGCTGCAAGATTACGCAATACTTCAAACTCTCGGGATAAATCCATCTGATGAGATTTTGGGTGATATTAAAAGTTATAGTGATTTTCCTAAAAATGCTGAATGGATTATCAATAAGAGAAAAGAGCTTATAACCAATTATATAAAATGATGCGGTTATAAAGAGGTTGAAATGTTTGAATTAATGGTTGAATCTCAATTTGACTCAGCGCATAATCTAAGAGGATATGAAGGAGCCTGTGAAGGTTTGCATGGTCATACATATAAAGTCCAGGCTAAGTATAGGGGCGACCAGCTTAATGAAATAGGCGTACTTATAGATTTCAAAAAAATTAGAACAACATTAAAAGAGATTCTTGATTATCTCGATCATAAATATTTGAATGAATTGCCGGAATTCCATAGCATTAATCCTACAGCGGAAAATATTGCCAAATACATTTTTGAACAGATGCGTTTAAAGTTAGGCATGGGAATTGCATCTGTATCTGTTTGGGAAACGCCTGCTTCTTGTGCAACATACTATGAAAATGAATAGCAAAGGCAGCATAAATGAGATTTTCTCCGGAATACAAGGCGAAGGGCTGCTGATTGGTTACAGACAGATATTTGTAAGATTGAATGGGTGTAATCTTAACTGTGATTTCTGTGATACCAAGTATTCAGATGCCAATACATTGTTTTGCCGCGTGGAAAATGAAGCTGGCAGCAGAAAATTCAATTACGTAGAAAACCCCTTAGCAGCAAAACAGGTATGTGAATATATAATAAAAATGTATGAAGAAAAGAATCTTCATCATTCCGTATCACTTACAGGCGGCGAGCCTTTAATTCAGCCTGAATTTGTGTATAATTTGTCGAAGGAATTACATAACCGTGGTATTACTGTAATGTTGGAGACAAATGGAAGCCTGCCGGATGAATTAAAATATGTAATTGATTATATTGACATAATTAGTATGGACATAAAGCTTCCAAGCGTTTTGGGTAATAAAAATATATTTAACAGCCATTTGGAGTTTTTAAAAACAGCGCAAAGTTTACGTACATATGTTAAAATTGTTGTATCTTCAAATACCTCAAGATCAGAGCTTAAGGATGCATCGCAGCTTATTGCTTCGGTTAGAAAAGATATTCCTCTTATTATTCAACCGGCAACATCATCAAACCCCGATTATATTGCTGCTCCTGAATCCATATTGGATTTTCAAAAATTGTGCTGCAGATATTTATCGGATGTAAGAGTGATACCTCAGTGTCATAAATTTATCGGGCAGATGTAGATACAGTTAATGCTTGATTGGCTTTTTAAGTTTTATCATATTAAAAACGGGCATAGGAATATCGAATATAGTATATTCCCGTGCTTCAATACTTATATCTGTAAAATTTGATCGTTCTGCAAATGTAATTATATCGTTGTTTGTGTATGTAATTCTGTGTGCATGACCAGGCAGTATCCTAAAGAGCGGCTTATTAATAAGCGATACTTGGTCTCTATAGCTTTGCCATTCTTCGGGTGATATATCTTTTCTAAATCCATATATTCTGAATTCTGATCCTGGTTTCAGAACATGATAAACGCTTTTCAGTATTTTCAAGGGTTTTTTCCATCTGGCAAAGATGTTAAGCATTACAGCAAAATCAAAATACATGCCGGGATAAGGAATATTGTATATATCGCCTGCATGGAAGTCGATTATTTTATTGGTTCCTTTTATTTTAGAGTTTATGTTAGCTGTTTGGATTATATCACGTGATTGATCTATTCCAACTATATGGCTGTCGGTTTTGCAGAGCGCTATTTCTATTGGCAATGTTCCGGTGCCAGTATTGATATCCAATATATGCTTATAGTCGCCTAACTCAACAATTTCTTTGGCAATTGCGGAATAAAATTCATCAAATTGTTTGCTTGCGAGAAATGAGTATAGATGCATACCAGGAAATGGTCCGAAATTTATGGAGTGGATAAAATCTTTGGCTCTGCAAATCAATCCATAATTTTCATTTGTTGGTTTTTCGTTTTCTAAATTATTCATTTTATAAATATTGCACCAATTTTGAAGAAATTATACATCTATTCTGAGACTGCAGAATATGATATAATTCTTTTTTATTTTGTTTGATTTGTTTATATTTTATTCCAAATATGACATTTGTTCAAACTGTTTTTATTATAAATTTACAATAATATTAGTAACTCAGAATGTGATGTGATTATGGCTAAAAAAATATTAGTTGGTATGAATAAAGAAGAAATACAGCAATATGTTGAATACCTTGAGCAGCCTGGTTACAGGGGCAGGCAGATTGCAGATTGGATATACAAAAAGAGTGTATTGGATTTTTCAGAAATGAAAAATATATCAGCATTGTTTGCAAAACAACTTGATGAAACGTCCAGGATTCATGCAGGAAAGATAATTGATATTGCCAAATCAAAAGATGGTACAAATAAGTATTTGATTGGATTTGATGACGGCAATGCCATAGAAGCTGTTTTACTGCCATATTCAGACAGAATATCTGTGTGTATATCAACGCAGGTTGGGTGTGGAGTGAAATGCAGGTTTTGTGCTACGGGCATAAATGGATTTAGAAGAAATCTTACTGCTGCAGAGATAATTGATGAGGTTTTGTTGCTGCAGCATGAGAGCGGACGACGGATCAGCCATGTTGTGTATATGGGGATGGGCGAGCCATTATTCAATTATGAAAATGTATTAGACAGCATATACAAATTGAATAATGAATTAGAAATATCTATGAGGCGTATTACTGTTTCAACTGTGGGCATTATTCCGCGGATTAAAATGCTTGCTAAAGAAAATATTCCTATAACACTTGCGATTTCGCTTCATGCACCAAATGATGATTTACGAAAAAGGCTGATTCCAATTGCAGATAAATACCCGCTTGATGAATTGATAGAATCCTGTAAACTTTATGTTAAGCAAACTGGAAGGCGAATAACTTTTGAATATTTGTTGATAAAGGATGTTAATGATTCAATATCTGCAGCACATGAGCTTGGCAAGCTTCTGCGTGGCATTATGGCTAATGTGAATATAATTCCGTATAATAAGGTGGAAGGGCTGCCTTTTTCAAAACCTGAAACTAAAAAGATAGATATGTTTAAGGGTATTCTTGAAAGTGTTGGATTAACTGTAACTCAGAGAATGGAAAAGGGACAGAGTGTATCTGCAGCCTGCGGTCAGCTGCGGCTTAGAAATAAATTTGGCGGTAAATAAAAAAGCGCCGTCATAAATGCTTAGATGGCATGACAGCGCTTTATGTATGTTTAGCTTTTATTCTGCGGTAAATGGAAGCAGCGCTATTTCGCGGGCGCGTTTGATTGCCCGTGTAAGAACTCTCTGATGAGCTGCGCAAGTACCAGTTGTTCTTCGAGGCAGGATTTTACCTCTATCGGTTATAAACTTGCGTAATTTCATAGAATTTTTGTAATCTATAACATCTACTTTATCTACACAAAAGCTGCAGACTTTACGTCTTACTCTTTTGAATTTACTAGGTTTGCGTGGTGGCATTTAAACCTCCTATTTAAAAATTAAGAAACAATTCATATTACCACGATATGTAATTTTATTCTTCAGAAAATGGATCTGAGAAATCATCATCATCAGCGGTTGGAGCAACATTGTAGTCTGTGCCGGACGATTGAGCAGGTGCATCATCTGTTCTGTCTTTAGGTCTATCTAAGCCTCTCAGTGTTTCTGCAACTACTTCTGATGTTTTGCGTCTGGTACCATCCTGAGCTACCCAAGAACGTATCTGCAGTCTACCATCAACTGCTATCAGTCTGCCTTTTGTTAAATAATTGCCTGCAAACTCTGCAGATTGATTCCATGCAACTATCTGAATGAAGTCAGTTTCTCTTTCACCTTGTGCGTTTGGTCTTCTATCTACGGCAATAGCAAAGGTAGCAACTGCTTTTCCGCTCGGAGTATATTTCAACTCGGGATCTGATGTTAATCTTCCTATTAATACAATACGATTTAACATTTAATACACTCCATTTATCATATGCGTTTTGTATAACATTTATTGATTTTCTTCAGCTAGTGTAATCATATGACGCATTACATCATCTGCAATTCTGAATCGCCTATCAAGTTCCTTTGATGCAGAAGATTCGGATTTGAAGTTCATAAGGATATATATACCTTCTCTTAAACCTTTAACTTCATATGCCAGGCGTCTTTTTTCCCAACGGTTTACATCAGTTACTTCTCCGCCCTGCTCTTCAACTACAGCTTTGTATTTGTCCATTATAGCTTGTATGTTTTCGTCTTGAAGATCGGGGTTGACGATGTAAAGGGCTTCGTACGAACGAACCATTGCTCCACCTCCCTTCGGTCAGTCGGCTCCGGACATTCTCCGGAGCAGGAAGGACGTCGAAATCTATAGGGATTTCAGACGTATCCACTCATTAATATGAGCACAATGCATAAAACATTGACTTATTAGTATATCATTTTATAATAATATTTGCAATACAAATTGTAGAATTGTCTTAAAAGATGTTGAGGGAGAATTTGGAAAGGGGAAATATTAATATTTCCCCTTTATTATAAGCAAGTTGTTGATAATGTTTTTAGATGGGATTTTTTATTACTCCACTTGGTTCTTCCAGATGAAATACATTGTGGAGAGTCTCTACAGCTTTATGAGCTTCTGATTTATCTACCAAACAGGTGATTCTGATTTCACTTGTGCTAATAGATACAATATTGATTCCCTCTTTTGCTAATGCTCCAAACATTTTATCAGCATATCCTGGATGGCTTCGGATGCCGTTTCCTACTATAGATACTTTTGCAAGGTCTATGGAGCTTTTCATATCTTTAGCGCCAATATTGTGAATTATCTGTTTAAGTGTATCCTCTGTTTTATCCAAGTCTGCCAAAGATATTGTAAATGAAAGGTCGGTTACACCCTGGTCACTAACATTTTGGACTATTATATCTACATTTATGTTTGATTCTGCCAATGCGTGGAATATTTGATAGGCAATACCAGGTCTATCTGGAATTGACATTATTGTAATTTTAGCTACATCTGTGTCAAGGGCAATACCTTTTACAGGATTCATATTTTCCATACAATTTTCCTCCTTAGTAATTAAAGTTCCTGGCACTTCTCTGATACTGTGAGAGACAAGAATATCTACTCCATACAATTCACCTAACTCTACCGCTCTGGAATGCATTACTCTGGCGCCTTGTCCTGCAAGCTCCAACATTTCTTCATAAGAGATTTTATCGAGTTTTTGTGCGTTTAACACAACTCTGGGATCTGCTGTAAAAACACCATCAACATCTGTATATATTTCACATCTATTGGCTTTTAGTGCTGCAGCAAGAGCTACTGCTGTTGTGTCAGATCCTCCGCGCCCGAGTGTGGTAATATCTGACCAGCTTGCATCATCTGTGATGCCTTGGAATCCTGCAACAACAACAACATTTCCGTAGTTGAGTTCTTCCTGTACTCTTTGAGGATCAATTTTTAATATTCTTGCTTTTCCTGGTTTTTTTTCGGTTATGATGCCAGCCTGACCACCAGTTAGTGATATTGCTTTTTGATTGAGTTCATGAAGCGCCATTGTTAATAAAGCGCTGCTGGCTTGTTCGCCGGTTGCCAACAATTTATCCAGTTCACGCTCATTAGGAAATTTGCTGATTGCTTTTGTCATTGCAATTAGTTCATCGGTGGTATCTCCCATAGCTGATACTACAACAACGATACTTGCATTCTCGGCTGCCTTTTTAATGCGTTTTGCAACATTGCAGATTTTCTCTGTAGTAGCTACGGAACTGCCGCCATACTTTTGAACGATTGTCACTTTAAACAGCCCTTTCTTTATAATCTGTTTTGCGAGATATTAACTAATAAAGAAAATATCATAATTACTTTATTGTTAAGTATATCAAATGCCTTTATTTTTTAGCAATATTTTTAATTTTTCAAAATACAGCATAAAATTTCTGCAAGGTTTAATTATTTTTTCTTTTCTTTGCATTTGGTTCTAAAGCTGTTTTGAATACTTCTCCGACATTGTCTACATAAACAAATGTTACTTCTTTTTGGACACTTTCGGGTATATCTTCCAATACATCCTTTTTATTTTCAGCAGGAAGTATTACTGTTGTAATGCCAGATCGTTTTGCTGCAAGAACCTTTTCTTTTACCCCTCCAATTGGAAGGACTCTGCCTGTGAGCGTTATTTCACCAGTCATAGCAATGTCAGATCTAACAGGACGTTTTGTCAGCAAAGATGCAAGCGCTGTTGCCATTGTAATTCCTGCTGATGGACCATCTTTTGGAATTGCGCCTGCCGGTACGTGCAGATGGATATCTATATCCTCAAAGAAGTTTGGTTCAATATCAAGGTCGGCAGCATGCGCCCTTATATATGATAGCGCTGCCTGCGCTGATTCCTTCATTACATCGCCAAGCATGCCTGTTATTTTCAGTTCACGGCGTCCGGGCATGCTGATAGCTTCTATGAACATGATGTCGCCGCCTACGGGTGTCCATGCCAGTGCAGTTGCAACACCGGGAATTTTAGTTCGGTTTATTACTTCCTCATGCAGATATCTTGGTGCGCCCAGATAATCGGTTATTGAATCTTTATCAACTGTAATTATTTCTGTCCAGCCTTCTGCAAACTTTCTGGTTACCTTGCGGCATATTGCAGCAATTTGTCTTTCCAGGTTTCTAACTCCGGCTTCACGTGTATAGCTGCGGATTATGATTCTTAAGGCGTCATCGGTAAAAGCAATGTTTTCATCAAGTTTTAAGCCATGTTCATCTACCTGTTTTTGAATTAAATGCTGTTTGGCTATCATTAGTTTTTCTTCTTCTGTATAGCCGGCAAGCTCCAGAATTTCCATTCGATCCTTAAGCGGGGGGAGGATAGGATCGAGCAGGTTGGCTGTAGTTATGAATAATATTTTAGACAGGTCGAATGACACATCAAGATAATGGTCTCTGAATGTAGGATTCTGCTCAGGATCCAGTATTTCCAGCAATGCTGCGGATGGATCGCCGCGGAAGTCTGCCCCTACTTTATCAACCTCATCCATCATGAACAATGGGTTGTTTGATTCTGCGCGCCTAATGCCTTGAATTATCTGTCCCGGCATTGCGCCGATATATGTGCGTCTGTGACCGCGCATTTCTGCTTCATCTCTAATTCCGCCAAGTGACATACGGATAAACTTGCGTCCTAATGCTCTGGCAATTGACATTCCCAGAGATGTTTTTCCAACTCCCGGAGGACCAACAAAGCAGAGAATTGGCTGACGTATTTTTCCTTCTGTTTTGAATTTTCTAATGGCAAGATATTCAAGTATGCGTTCTTTTACTTTGTCCAAGCCATAGTGATCTTCATCAAGGATTTTCTTTACATGTTCTATGTCAAGGTTGTCTTCAGTTTGTGTATTCCAGGGCAGCGATGCAAGCCATTCCACATAGGTGTCGGCAACTGAATATTCCGGGGTGGCTGATGACATCCTTTGCATTCTATCTATTTCGTGCTTGGCTGCTTTATCGGCTTCTTCGGGCATATTGGCTTCATCAACTTTTTTTATCAATTCTTCTATCTGCTCAATGCGGTCATCACCTTCGCCAAGTTCGCGCTGGATTGCTTTCATCTGCTCACGCAGATAGTAATCGCGCTGGCTTTTGGTCATTTCTGTTTGGATTTCAGACTGTATTTTGCTTCCCAGCTCCAGCACTTCCACTTCTTTTGAGAGAATGGCTATCAAACTTCTTAATCGTTCTCGCACATCAATTATTTCCAGCAGCTTCTGTTTATCGCTGATTGGAATAGGCAGATTAGTTGCAATTGAATCTGCAAGAGAGTCTGCACGTGTTATTGTGTTGGGTATGGCCTGCAGTTCGTCTGGTATGTTTGGTGATAAAGAGACTACACGCTGAAACAATCCGGCTACATTACGTTTTAGCGCTTCTATTTCCATTGTTTCTTCTGGTGAATAGTCAGTTTTATCGGGAATTACTTCGATTTTGGCTTTCATGAATGGTTCAGTTTGGGTTATTTCTAAAATCTTAACCCTTTTTATTCCTTGAACTATAAGTCTAATAACATCGGGAAGCCTCATCATTGTGTGAATAACAACTGCAATTCCTATTTGGTATATATCATCCTTAGTAGGATTTTCGATTTGTGAATCTTTCATAGTTGAGACGGCTATTACTCTGTTTCCAGAGGTAACAGCGTCGTCTATTAGTTTTATTGAGCTTTCTCTTCCGGCGCTAAGCGGACTTACAATGAGGGGGAATATCACAGTGTCTCTCAGCGGAAGAAGACTGATTTCTTCGGGTATAGATAATGTTGTATCCTCTATATTTGCAGATGACATAATATCTATATGGTCATTGGTATTATCCATTTGTATATCCTTAATGTGTATTTAAAATGTGATTATCTATCTGATGAGTCGTCCCTGATTTCTACCATGCGCGTAATTTGTTGACTGACGACTTTTGGAAGTGTTACTACTAGAAATCCATCTTTGTAAACAGCAGTAAGATGATTAGAATCTATGGGTACGTCTCTTGGGAGTAAAACATCACGCTCAAATGTGCCAAAATACACTTCAAGCTGGTAGTATCTTATTTTTTTGCGTTCATCTATATGACGTTCATCTCTGTTGCCCTTGATATTCAAAATCCTTCTGTCAGCGGATAATGATACTTGGAGAGATTCTTTTTTCACCCCGGCTATTTCAATTCTAATAATAATATCATTATCGGTTTCGTATACATCAGCTCTTGGGAGCCAAAATTCCTGTGATTTAGATGGTAACTCTAATAAGCGTCTCATTGCTTCAGATGAGCATCGCTGCATCTCAAATTCCATTTCTTTGATTAGATCATCATAGTCTTTGAACATTTTTTGTATCACCTATACTTTGATATTATTTATATCATAACATAATAACACTAATTCTTTCCATTATTAATGAATTCTAAACAAGGGCTGATGAAGTGTTAAATTTACTGATAAATTGGATATATAAAACTTGATACACATTATTTAATTTGTTATAATTCTCATAGACTGAGTTTTGATGCCTTATGTGTCAATTTTCTTCAAATAACTTGATAAAGGAGCGTTATAATGGCTTACGTTATAAATGATGATTGCACAATGTGCGGAACATGCAAGCCAGAGTGTCCGTTTGATGCAATTTCTGAGGGCGATCCGAAATACACTATCGACCCAGATATCTGCACAGATTGTGGAACTTGCGCAGAAGTATGCCCATCGTCTGCTATTGACGAAGGTTAAGATTAATAGTATATCATTTTAGCATTAAAAATATATAGTGATATATTATTCTAATATAAAATCAACATATAATTAGGAGATGGCTATTGTGGTCATCTCTTAATTATTTGTATATAGTGAAAAATATATGGTGAAAAAACGCTTAAATTTGTGATAAATCCAATTAAATTTGTATTAAAAAACAGACGCATTTATACATGGGCATTCATGGAAATATTTCAAACTTATAGTTAAAATTGCCAAAATTATGAAAATAATTTAATTGTTTAATACCTCAAAATGTGTTGACATAGACCTTACAATAAGATAAACTTAATCTTGCCTCAACGTTATATTATTAGATTTAAGACGTTCTTGTTAAGTTATGCTACGGCAATGAAATAATATATCCTTACACGGAATTTAAATATTTTTTTGGGGATTATAATGACTACTGAAATTCAAATTGACAAAAACCGCAGATACCTTCCATACTTAAAAACAGTATTTAATACAATTGCATCTAGAATAGATCTTAATTCAAGTGATATTAAAACAGCAGAGCAGTTATTAAGCAAAGCATGCTTCTCAAATAGTGATTCAGATGAGATAGTAGAAGGCAAGTTGATAATACGGTTCAATGCAGAGTGTTTGTATATGACTATAGAAATATTGGATACAGAGAGATTGACTAATTCATCACCAGTATGTGAATTTCATAGTGAGTTTATAACTAATAGTGAGAACATTGCATCATATAAATCAATAGAAGGAAGAATAATCCGTATCTCAAATCCAAGCAAAACAAAACCGCAGATAGTCAACCGCACTAAGTTGACATCTGTTACTGTAACATAGTATTTGTGTTGTCAGCTATTTACCCTGAGGTTTAATTATATCAATTCGGTTGATAAGCCAAATGCCATTCATTCTATTAAAGTAATATTTTACTGAAACTCTTCGTTTAATATCTCCGGTATAAAATTCATGCATTGCTGTTGCTGCAGCGGTATTATTAGTTTTATTTATAGACCTGAAGTTCAGGGCTGACGTTTTTGTATTTAAGAATGCTTCTGTTGATAAAAGATAATATTCTTTTTGACTTAGAACATGACTTTTGCGATTTGTATAATAAATTGCAATTTTTGAATTTTTAGTTGTGTGCCGCATTAGGTATGATGGGTTTTTGTTAAGCCAGGCAAAAGAGATATCATAGGTAGCTTCTTCAATTGATCCGCTTTTTATTCTTGAAGGAATTTTATGTTCTGATTTTGGTATTTCTAATTCTTCAGAAATTTTATCAAATGGATAATGCGAATACGAGTAGATATCGTATGGATAGTAAAAATTGTCGTTTAAATGGGCGAGAAATGCCTTGCCGGGGATATCATTGTCATCTTCTTCAATCTCAACTTCTGATGCCGATATATCATCGTTTGACAGGGCATTCTGTTCATTGTCAGTCAGATTGTTTTCCTGATAATTATCTTGCTGATGCTGCTGGCTTTCATTATACAACTGATCGTTTTGTCGCAATAGAGCTTGAGCGTTTCTTTGGAGCTCTTCCTGCAACAAACGATTTTGTTCTGCCTGTTCTCTAAGCTGCTGCTTCAGATGCTGCTGTTCCAAGCGCATTATCTCTAGTTCTTTTGCTAAATTTTCAAGCCGCAGGGCTTCATTTCTCAGGCGCTGTGCTTCCAACTCTTGTTCGGCTTTTATTCTTGCATGCATTTGTTCAAAGGCTATGCGTTCTTGCTCTCGTCGTTCGGCTTCTCTTCTAAGTTCACGCAGTCTTTGTTCTTCTATTTCCTTTTGTCTTTGCAGGCGTCTTAATTCTTCTTGAGCCTCTCTTTCGCGTCTTGCGGCTTCAGCTTTTCGTGCTTCTTCCTTCTTTTTCTCTTCATCTGGATTTTTAACAGGTTCAGATGGGTCAATTCTGTTTGAATTGTTAGCAATTCCTTTTGCATATGCAGGTGATTGTATACTTAATGTTTGAAGAAGCAATATGAGTGACAGCAGGCAGACTGCAGCCATTAGAATAATATTTCCTTTTAGAAAATTCAATATTCGTTCCATAATCTGCCTCCTGAAGATTTCTACATATGCTTTAGACTAACAAAGGGACGGATATTCCGTCCCTTTGCAATTAGTTTATTGTTATTTTACCAATTTTTATAAGTGGAAGTTCCAGTTTCTGTAATATACCAGTTTCCATCTATTCTTTCAAAGGTGTAGCTTAAATACATAGTTTCTATGCTATTGTTATAGTCATAAAACTTATGTATTGCATAAGCAACAACTTCACCAGTTTGCTGTCTTCTTACAACTTTATCGAACCTAAAGCCTCGTGTATCAATATTAATCATAGCATCACGGGTCATGTCCATATAATCCAGCCAGTCAAGCGAGTAGTTATAATTTCCTTTCATGAATATTGCTATATAGGATCTTGGTTGAATATATTGACTAAATCGATCAATGTCTTTTTCCATCCAAGCTCTCTCAATATCCCGAAGAGTAGTATTTAACGATATTCTGAACGGGTCGGTGTAATAGAAGTTGTCTGTATAGTTCATAAAGATAGTAATTTCAGAGAAATTTCTTATTCTTGAAAATGGCTCGAAGAAGAATATTCTGCTGCCATAGATATATGGCGGATAATAATCATAATAATAACAATACATTGATGGATATGAGTATAGAGGCCTATAGTCATAGCAATAATGCGGATAATTGAAATTATTTATGAAAATATTGACATTGGTTTTATTTCTATTGTCTTCATGGTAATTGCGGCGATTGTATCTTTGTCTCCAGATGTTGCCTACATCTTCATAATCCTTGCGATATTCGCGTCTTGGGTCATCAGGAAGCCTGAATCCATCCGGCAGCTTGTTTGTTGTAGGCATGCTGTTAATGAAGTTTGTTTCAGAACGCAGCCTGGGCATATTGCTGTTTGCATCCCTTGGATCTTTGATTTTGTAATTACTTGCATTATTATCATTAACTCTTTCACGATTTATCGATTTTTCTATTTCGCGAATTCTGTTGTTTTCATTGTTTCTATTTCTATTATTTTCAGACGATCTAACTTTATTGACATCGGCTGGTGAAATCCATCCGGTGTTGGATTTGGTTTTTGGAGGCTGTCCATAATTGAATGGATTTTCTCTATTCGATGGCGTACCAGATCTATCATTAGATCCACGGTCTATGATAATGGTTTCTGTTTTTGTTCTAGGCTGTGGTTGTCTGGTTTCGGTTCTAGGTTGTACAGGCGCTGCTCTTTGATTACGATTCTGGTCAGCCGGAGCATCGCGTCTTTCAATAATATTTACAGAATCACGCCTTTGAGGTTCTACAGCAGCAGGCGCTTGTTGTGTGTTATTCTGAGTGTTGCTGCGAACTTCCTGCCTCTTTTCGGCTTCAATTGTCTGTGTATCGCTGACAGATGAAGGTCCGGCAATACCTTTACTAAACACAGGCTTAACAATAGCAAGCATTAATGCTATTAACAACATTGCAATTAATGTTTTCACCTTACATAATGTGATGTTTTTTGTATACATTTTATTACTCTCCTTTTTGAGCAATATTCGTAAATAGTATAAAAGCAATATGCAGTATATTTCTTAATATTAGACGTATGACCTGCTATATTTGTTTACAATATATAGTAATTTTGTTGCAAAAATGTAAAAAAGCAGGTAAGTGGTAAAAAATAATTCTATTTTAAGAGAATTTTAGGTAAATAAGGCAATAATATAGTGATTAGATTTGCAATTTAGTTGTTTGTATTTTAATATTATACAACAAATTAGTCAATACAGAGATGAATTATGAATGATTTTTATGATGTAATTGTAGCAGGCGGGGGATTAGCCGGTACCTCGGCAGCTATAAGCGCAGCCAGACTTGGTGTAAGTGTGCTGCTTATAGAGAAATACGGATTTTTAGGTGGGATGTCTACAGCCGGACTTGTTAATCCATTTATGACATCCAAAACATCCAAGGGTATTCCATTAGTAGGTGGATTGTATACAGAAATATGTGATGCTATGAATAAGCAGGATGGAATGCTTGACAGGGCATTTGATCCTGAAGCAATGAAATTTGTTCTGCAGGAGCTGCTGATTGAATCTGGCAGTGAATTGCTGCTTCATTCTTATGCAAAAACCCCAATTGTTAGGAATAATAAAATAACCGGGCTTATAGTTGATTGCAATTCTGAGTCCGTGTCAGTATCAGCAAATACTGTTATTGATGCAACAGGTGATGCAGATGTTTCGGTAAAAGCCGGTGTTCCGTATGATTATGGGAATTCTGTTACGGGATTATCGCAGGCTATGACATTAATGTTTGTTGTTGGCGGGGTAGATGTAAAAAAATCGCTTATGTATGCGAAAGACCACAATGATGAAATGAGATTTCCCAAACCCATTGATGAAAATGATGTTGATAGAATGCTGTCTGGCGCCATTGGAATAGCAGGATTTTACAAGCATGTTGAATCAGCCAAAAATTCTGGTGAGTTGTGCTTAAACCAGGATATGATTTTTTTTATAACTCTCCCAACACCTGGTTATGTTGTTGTTAATACTACTCATGTTGCAGGATATGATCCCACTAAATCAACTGATAT
This sequence comes from Armatimonadota bacterium, assembly GCA_033808695.1. Classification (GTDB taxonomy): domain Bacteria; phylum Armatimonadota; class UBA5829; order DTJY01; family DTJY01; genus JAPXND01. The sequence goes on along the minus strand of JAPXND010000010.1, from coordinate 8,322 downwards.
GACAAAGGCTGAAATTGAAGGAAGACAGCAAGCCAATATGCTTATGAGATTTTTGAAAAAATACATACCCGGCTTTGAGAATGCATATTTGAGCCAAACAGCTGCACAGATAGGTATAAGGGAATCTCGCAGAATTAAAGGTGAATATACTTTTACAGTTGATGATGTGGTAAATGGAAGGAAGTTTTTTGATAGTGTTTTAAGGTCTGCATATCCTGTAGATATTCACAATTCGGCGGGTAAAGGCTATGCAAAGGATGAAGACCATATTCCGCCTGTAGGTCCGCCGGAAGGGGATTGGTACGAGCTTTCTTATAGATGCATGATTCCCGTTAATATTGATAATCTTATTGCTGCAGGAAGGTGTATTTCATCTACGCATGAAGGACATAGCGCTGTAAGAATTATGCCTAATTGTATTGCAATGGGACAAGCTGCCGGAGTTGCAGGAGCAATGAGCTCGATATACAATACGCCTCCAAGAAACATAGATATAAACGAGATGCATAGAATATTGAAAGAGCAGGGAGCTATTATATAATAAGCCATATAGCTGCTAAAGATAAGGTCATGCCAATCCATTGGCTGATAGACAGCTTATCCTTCCATATTAGTATTGAGATGATCGCAGTTAGTATAAGGTTTCCCATGCTTCTAGATGGGAAGACAATAATGCCAGGGATAAGCTCAAGTGATTTCATAAGGAATATAGTGCTTACAGCTCCTGAAAAACCCATCATAACACCAATGCCTATATCTGCTTTATACGGTTCTGTTTTTTTGGCTGCAACAAATGGCAATCCAATTATCATACCTGTGGAATATAAAATAAGTGTATAGAATAAAACAAAGGATTGCATGTTTAGTTCTGAAATAGTTTTATATAAAACAGCGCTTAAACCGCTGAGAAAAAAAGCAATAAGAAGATAAATATACGATTTTTTGCTTACAGGTACAGCTTTTGAACTGTTTTTTCCTACTAGTATAAATGCAAATACAATAATTATCATTGCAGCTATTTGTTTAGCAGATGGTTGTTCGTTCCAAATAAGAATAGATGCAAGTACAGGAAATGCTACTGATAGACTGATAATAGTCCATGATGTTGATAATTGTCCTTGCTTTATGTGTAGGAAAAATGTGTAAGTGGAGAAATAAGCGGAGAATCCTGATGCAACCGCAATAGCGAAAATCAGCCAGCTGAATGGAAAATGTTTTTTGATTAGCATAAATATTAGTATTGTTATAACTGCTCCAATATAATTCCAGGTGTTAACAGCCTGCAGGTTGCAGTTATTATGCACTGCTATTTTGTAGCATGTTGCAAACATAACAGAGAAAATAATAGACAAAATAAGAAATATTGCCATTAAAAATATCCTTCGCCTTGAATTAAATTGTTAATAAATACGTATATAATATATAGATACTACAGGATAAATGTTAAAATTATGTTAAAAACTTGACAATACACAGATGCATTTATATAATCAGCATCGGAGGAATTGTACATGCGTAAAACAAAAAAACGGCTGTATAGAAGAAAAAGCCGTTTTAAAATATTCTGGATGGTTACACAAATAACCTTCCTGTTTATAATAATTTCGCTGCTTGTAGCTGCGGGAGCAATATATTTTAGTGTATCAAAAATGATTCCGCAGGGAACAGATTTAGCGAATTACAAACCCTTTGAATCTACCAAGATATATTCAAGCGATGGAGTATTGTTGGCTGAAATATTTAAGGAGAATCGTGAATTTATATCATATGACAATGTGCCAAAACATTTGAAGGATGCCACTGTAGCTATTGAAGATTTTAGATTCTATAATCATCCGGGAGTAGATATTGTTGGTATAGCAAGAGCGTTTTATAGAAATCTGCAGTCTAAAACAATAGGACAGGGCGGAAGCACCTTAACCCAACAGCTTGTAAGAAATATATATCTTACCCCAGAAAAAACATTTACAAGAAAACTTCAGGAAATTGCCTTAGCCATTCAGTTAGAACGTCAAAAAACAAAAGATGAAATATTAGAAATGTATCTTAATGAAGTTTACTATGGCAGCGGAACATTTGGAGTTCAGACAGCTGCTAAGATTTACTTTGGTAAAGACGCAAAAGATCTTACACTGGCAGAATCGGCGCTGATAGCAGGACTGCCAAAAAAACCATCGGGCTATTCACCATATGAAAACTTAAAAGCTGCAATTGGCAGGCGGAATGTTGTTCTTGGGCGTATGGCTGAGCTTGGATATATAACCAATGAGGAAAAAAATGAAGCGGTAAAAGAAGAAGTGAAGCTTGTTGGATTAAAACGCGGTGGAATAAGCAAGTATAAGGCGCCATGGTTTGTAACGCATGTAATTAAGAGTTTTAATGATGAACACGATGATTTAATATATACCGGCGGACTTAGAATATATACAACACTGAATTATGAGATGCAGCAGGTAGCAGAAAAGGCTTTAAGGGAAGGCGTTAAGAGAGCAAGATATCAAAGAGTTTCACAAGGAGCGCTTGTTTGTATAGATCCAAAAACAGGACACATAAAAGCTATGGTTGGAGGAGTGAATCCCGATTTTGTAGCAGATCAGTTTAATAGAGTAACACAAGCGAAACGGCAGCCCGGTTCAACATTTAAGGCTTTTGTGTATACTGCGGCAATAGACAATGGCTATTCAGCAGATTATCGAATATCCAACAACCGTATATCATACCCTATGGGTGGAGGGAGGAGCTGGACACCTAGAAATGACAATGGAAGGTATGGCGGAACCTATACGATAAAGAATGCGGTTGCTCAATCTATCAATGTATGTGCTGTTAGAATGGCTGATATGGTTGGAATAGATGAGGTTATTAAATATGCGCATATGTTGGGAATTAAATCTCAATTAGGCCGCAACCTATCGCTTGCACTTGGTTCATCTGAGGTTACCCCATTGGAAATGTGTTCATCGTATGGAGTGTTTGCAAATGATGGTGTATATGCTGAACCGACATACATAACAAGGATAACAAAGGAATCCAGAAACAATAAAGATGATTCCTTAATTGAAAGAAACGAACCTAAATTGACTAAGGTATTAAGTGAAGAAACTGCAGCAATAATGAATGACATATTCAGAGGCGTAGTAACTAGCGGTACAGCTAGAAGAGGTGTAAGGGGAGTGCGTGATGCGCATGGTAAAACCGGAACAACATCTAATGACAGAGATGCCTGGTTTGTGGGTTATACCCCTGCTTTGGTAACAGCTGTATGGGTTGGAAACGATGATAACACTCGTATGAGATCTGTATATGGCGGCGGTGTGTGTGCACCAATATGGTCTAAATTTATGCAAAAAGCGATAAATATACATAAAGCCGAAGAAGATGCCAGCAATAAAGAAAATAAGCTGGCAGCAGAGACTAAGAGCTCAGAGTCGACTAACAAAGTAGTGCCAAGTGATTCCAAATACTATAAGAACGGAAATGTAAATGTTAAAATTTGTGCAGAGAGCGGATTAGTTGCAACATCTAACTGTATTGACACATATACGGTATCTTATGAAGCAGACACACAGCCCACTGAACGATGTACCTTAAGGCATGGAAAATCATCTGATGATGGTATTGAAATTAATAACAATACTGAACGGATAATTAATCAAAGAAGCAGCAGTGAGTTGGATGGAAGAATTGCTCAGGTAGAAAAGGGGCAATATGTTACGGTAACTATATGCGCAGATTCCGGCAAAATTGCTAATGATTATTGTCCGGAGACTGTAAGCAGAAGATATAGAGAAGATGAACAGCCAAAGCAAGTGTGCAGAATACACAGAATGCCTGATTGATGTTTAATGTTGTGTGATTATAGAGAACTCTCAGTTCTCTATAATCATTTTCTTTGAAGGTATACCATAACAATAATTGCTGCAAATACAAATCTGTATATTACAAAAATATCAACATTTCTCTTTTTCAGATAGTCCATTAAAAAGCCAATGCAAAGATATCCTACAATTGCTGCAGATATTGTGCCTATTAAGAAGAAGCTTACCTCTGAAGCGGGAATGCCGTTTATAAAAACTTCCATTAGTTTGTAAACAGCAGCGCCAAGTATAATGGGTGAACCTAAAAAGAATGAGAACTTTGCTGCAGCATCTCGTTTAAGACCGCATAGCAGTCCTGCCGTGATAGTTATTCCAGAGCGTGAAACTCCGGGGATAAGTGCAAAAGCCTGTGCTACACCTATAATAAGGCAGTCGACAACAGACATTTCCTCCATTGATTTGACCTTCTTGCCTTTTCTATCAGCAGCAAGCAGGATGATTCCTAACACCACTAAAGGAAAAACTACGTATACAGTGTGTTCTCTAAATGATGCAATGAGTGTATCCTCAAGAAATACACCTGCCAAACCAGCTGGGATGCAGGCTATTATTATAGGCCAGATGAGAGATGCATTGCCGCGTTGTTCATCGGTGAATTTGGCGATATAATCATCTTTACTCATGCGTTTTGAGGCGATATATGCACGAATCATATCATACCAATCACGCCAAAAATACAACAATAGTGCAACTAGAGTTCCAAGATGCAGCGATACATCAAATGTAAGTCCTGGGGTTTCCCAGCCAAAAAACCATGGAAATACTTCTAAGTGCGCAGAACTGCTGATTGGCAGAAATTCTGTAAGTCCCTGTATTATTCCAAGTATAATAGATTCAATTAGATTCATTTATTATTCTCACTAATATTGTTTGTTTTATTTTCTGTAGTTATAATATTTTTATTTTTCATTCCCCATATGTGCATTTCACGAGGTTTGATAAAATAATATCTTACCAATACTCTTATTATTGCTGCTACTGGCGCTGCTATAAACATACCGAATATACCGAAGAATTCTGCGCCTACAAGCAATACAAGGATTATTAGTGCCGGATGCAGCTGCATCCTGTCTCCAATTAGTTTCGGCATGATGAATTTGCTCTCAACGAAATGCAGGAGCGAAAACATAATCAAAAGATTTATTCCCAGCGCTAATGATTTAGAGAGCCCCATCAGCACAATAACAATTCCGCTTATTATTGGTCCCATTATGGGAATAGCTCTTGTTATACCTGCGAAGACTCCTAAGATCAATTCGTAATGCATGCCAGTTAAGTATAGCATGACAGCAACAAATATACCTGCAATTAAGCACAAAATGATTTGGCCAAGCACATAGCTTCTCATAATGTCATTAATTTCATGTATCATTGATAATACTTCTCGTACTCTTCGTTTTGGGACAAGAGCAACAAATTCTTTCTTAAGGGACTTGCTGTCTAATGCAAAATAAAACGCCAGAACAGGTATGAGTATTAGTTCAATAAGATGCGACATAAAGTTATAGGTTGATATTACAACTGTGGTACCCCAATTGCTGAGCTTATCCAATGTATTTTCAAATCGCTGTGTATGAAGGAATTCTTGAAGGTCTTTTGGGAGTGAATCCATCCATTTATTTGCATTATCATTGATGTATTTTATAGATGCATCAATTTTTTGTGATAAGTCGCCAAATTCGCTTCTTAAAGGAGCAATAAACAGGGTGGTGGTGTATACTGTTATAGTAATCAATGCTGCAAACACGATAATTGTTGCTATCAATCGCTGCAATTTCCTGCTCATTCCAACTATTTTATACATGCAAATTGCATCTATAATGGGTAAAACTGCATAGGTAAGAACCGCTGCCAGCAATATTGTAACGAAAATGGATCTAACTCTGTATAAAAGATATCCAAAAGCTAACCATAGAACAACTCTTATTAAAACTTTCCAAATGAGTTCAAATACGCTTTCTACCCACTCTTTAGGATTCATTCTACCCCTCTAAGGTTAAAATATTTGAAAATTAACTCTCTAATCCTTGCAGATGCACTGCCATCACCATAGGGATTTACAGAGTGTACCATGTTGTTATACTCTACAGTATCGTTTAATAATGTATTTACAGAATTTATTATAATATTCTTATCTGTTCCTACCAGTTTTGCTGTTCCGGCCGTTATGCCTTCTGTACGTTCAGTAGTGTTTCGCATTACAAGAACCGGTTTTCCCAGAGATGGCGCTTCTTCCTGCACACCACCAGAGTCGGTCAAAACAATATATGATCGTTTTAGAAGATGAACAAATGGAAGATAATCTGGAGGTTCAATTAAGAAAACATTCTTTATATTGCTGAGTGTTGATAATATTGCATCTCTTACTATAGGGTTTTTATGCAATGAGAATACAATATCAAGATCTAAGTTTGATAAGGCAATTTCTTTTACAGCCTCAGCAATCCTATTCATTGGCGCTCCCCAATTTTCGCGTCTGTGAGAAGTAACAAGCATCATGCGCCTTGATCCAATATATATAGCCTGCAAAACAGGATCTTTAAATGAATAAGGCTTTTCTGCCACTGAGAGCAGCGTATCTATAACCGTATTGCCGGTAACAAAGATTTTTTCATCCGGAATCCCTTCTGCCAGCAAGTTTTCTTTTGCTTTTGGTGTTGGAGCAAAATGTAAATCCGCAATTACACCGGCAAGACGTCGGTTCATTTCTTCAGGGAATGGGTCGTATTTGTCATTTGTCCGTAATCCGGCTTCAACATGTCCAAATGCCACTTTATTGTAAAAGGCAGCAAGACTCGCGGTAAAAGTGGTTGTTGTGTCTCCTTGGGCAAGTATCATATCAGGCTTTTCTTGGTTGATGAGATTGCTTAAGCCATCAAGAGAGCGTGTGGTAATCTGTGTGAGAGACTGGTTAGATTTCATAATATCCAGATCATATTTTGGGATAATGTTGAATGTGTTAAGCACCTGGTGGAGCATTTCACGATGCTGTCCTGTAACAGCAACTATTGTATCTATCTGCTTAGGATACTTTTGAAGTTCAAGAACAACCGGAGCCATTTTTATAGCATCCGGTCTGGTGCCAAAAACAGTCATTATTTTAACAGACATTGGTATCTATTTCCATTCATTGTATATTATTGGTGAAACAGGATAAAAATTGCTATTGCGCATAATACTGCCATTAACGCCCAAATCACTAATACTGCCTGTCTTTGCGATAATCCAAGCTTTAGCAGCCTATGATGTATATGTGATTTGTCGGCTGATGATATTGATTGTCCTTTTGCAAGCCTTCTAAGCATGACAAACAGACCATCAAAAATAGGTATTCCAAGAACCAGAATTGGTATAACTATTGCCATAGCGGCAGCTACTTTGAATGCACCTATTATAGAGATTATGGCTAATGCAAACCCTATAAACTGACTACCTCCGGTTCCCATGAAAATTTTGGCCGGATTAAAATTAAATCTAAGAAAGCCTATGCATGCACCAGAAAGAGCAATTGCCATCATTGCAACATTGTGCTGCCCGGAATAATAAGCCATAATTCCCAGAGTGCTGGCTGCAATAGCGCCAATTCCTGACGCAAGACCATCAAGACCATCCATACAATCTACAGTTTTAGTTACCCCAAAAATCCAGATAATTGTAAGAGGCCACGATATGTATATAGGAAGATGAACAATTTTCATTTCACTAAATGGGTTTGTAATAAATTGAATTCTTATACCAAAGGATATGGCTACAATTGCAGCTATCACAATATATATCAATTGAGCTATTGGAGAAAGTTCATGCACATCATCAAGCATACCCATTGTAACAATAATGGCTCCGGATACTATCAGCCCAATAGCCGAAACACTGAAATTCTTTGTAAGCAGCAGGAATACTATGGATGAAATTGCGAATCCCGCATATATTGCCAATCCTCCCCACTGAGGTGTGGGACGGGTATGAATACGTCTTCCTCCCGGATTGACGAGTATATTGTTCTTTATGGCTATCCTGCGCATTATAGGTGTAATAAACCATGCAAGAAATAGTGCGAATATAAATGTGAGGGAAATTATTAACATTTGTATGATACTCTGGTGTATAATTAATTTTAAAGTTTGTTCATTCGGCAGATTTCGATATTGGCTTCCTTCATTAGTTCTACCGAAAATGTGTCCGGATAATCTCCAACATATACAAATCTGATTATTCCAGCATTAATCATCATTCTGGTACAAACGCTGCATGCCTGAGTTGTGCAGTATAATGTTGCTCCACGTGTAGAAACACCATGCTGTGCAGCTTGAATTATTGCGTTCATCTCAGCGTGGAGAGCTCTGCATATCTCAAGTCTTGTGCCAGATTCTATGCCTAATTCATTGCGCATGCAGCCTGAATCAAGGCAATGAGTCAGCCCAGAAGGTGCACCGTTATATCCTGT
>JAPXND010000009.1:9035-36769 GCA_033808695.1 Armatimonadota bacterium | reverse complement strand
GTTGGAAGCATACCATTTGTAAAAGAAATAAAAATCAAATAAAACGGTATTTTTCCATGCAGAAGCAGTATAGAATGAACCAAGAAGCAATCAATCTGGATGTAGAACTGCATACACCAAGACTGGTATTGAAAGTTATCAGTGAACAGGATGAGGAAGCGCTTTATCCACTTATTAATGATGCCGATGTATCATACAATCTGGGTTCGGTGCCATATCCTTATCCTAAGGAAGCCTTGTGCCCATGGATAGAAGCCTCAAGAGAATCTGTGCAGGCAGGTGCATGCCTGGTGATGGCAATCCACATTAAAAATACCGGCAAACCAATAGGAGTCTGTTCCATATATATCAACGATAAACACCTAAAAGCAGAGATAGGATATTGGATTGGAAAACCTTATTGGAATAACGGATATATGACCGAGACCATAAGCCGAATGATTGAATACGGATTTGATGACATAGGATTATATAGAATTTTCGGTCGATGTTTTGCACGCAACAAAGCATCCGCTCGGGTAATGGAAAAATCATCAATGAAGCAGGAAGGATACATAAAAGCTGATTTTTACAAAGATGGCGAACATTTAGACAGTATACTTTATGGCATAACAGCTGCTGATTATTGATGTATGTTAAGCAAACCATTGCGTTAACTCTCTGTTGCAATTTAAATCCGACTATGGTAGAATTACAGTCTAAGGTGGAGAGGTGGCTGAGTGGACGAAAGCGGCCGCCTGCTAAGCGGTTGTGGGGGTTATACCTCACCCCGGGTTCGAATCCCGGCCTCTCCGCCAGTTAAATGCTCAAATTTATTAATTGCTGATACTGGTTGTTGCAGCTCAAGCATTCTAACAAAACTGCTTTATAATGAGCAATAAGGTTAGATTTTATTCTATGGAATAATAACATCATAGACTGTAAAACAAGCAATTCATCAAGAGCAAAGTATTACTTCTACTCTACACTCTCTTAAACTGCAGCTCTGTGATGAAAAAATGAATACATGTTCTATATGCTGCACTGATCCCCGGAGGATTATAAGTTATGAATTTTAAGTTTTGCAAATATACTATAGCTTTAATGATAGTATTTCTATTGCTCTCTGCAATCATCGTTCATGCAGAAAACACATCCGCTGAAGAATATCTCGCCATAAAAAAATCATCTAATGCCATGCAAATTTCTCTCGCACAATTGAAATCCAACCCCTTGGAATTCGCAGATAAGACAATCGAATTTTGCGGAGTTGTAAATGGAAAAGCCACTAGCAATAATTCAATAAGTTTTATGATTAATTGCGGAACAGATAATATTTTGATTTCTACAGATAAAGAACTCCCCTCATGCTTAGAAGATAATGCGGTTATCCGCGTGCTTGCAGCCGTTCCCACAGATATGTCAATTGGCGCATACAATTTAGTAGCAGTTGCATATGAGCACGAAGTTACAGCGCTTGAAAAAGCTCAGGCGAAAAAACCAGCTAAAGCCGTCAGCAAAAAAACAGTAACACGAGATCTTACAAACAAAGCCTTTATTGAAGCAAGACAAACAGGCAATAACCTTTCTAGCCGTGCCATGAAGATATACAACCCATATCGGGAAGCTATATCCAAATTCAATCCAAAGCTTACCGTATCGCAACTGGATTCAATCACTAAAAGCGTTCTCTCATGCAGTGAAAAATACGGTGTTGACCCGAGATTGGTAGTTGCCATCATTCTGGCGGAATCTAATTTCAAGCCAAATGCTGTATCAAGAGCAGGCGCAATGGGTTTAGGTCAGCTTATGCCTAAAACAGCTAAGGGAATGGGTGTCAACAATGCCTACGATACACATCAAAACATTGATGCATCAGTAAGGCTCATTTGCGGGCATTTGAAAAAATATTCCAACATAGACCTTGCACTTGCGGCATATAATGCAGGTCCCGGAGCTGTAAAGAAATACGGCGGAGTGCCTCCTTATAAGGAGACTCAAAATTATGTGAAGAAGGTTAAAGGAATTTACAAACAGTTCTGCGGAGAATAACCGATACCTTTTGTACTTATCTTAAGCTCCGGGTTTAGCGCCTGGAGCTTTTATTTTCAATCGTACATCCACCCTTCCAACATCTCCGCGTCTTGACATTCAACTCATGGTTTAGTAGAATTTACCATGCAGTATTTCATCGGGGTGTAGCTCAGCTTGGTAGAGCGCTCGTTTCGGGTGCGAGAGGCCCGCGGTTCAAATCCGCGCACCCCGACCAATCTAAACATAAAGAATTTATGGCGCCAAATAATAAAAAAGAAAGAAATGCTGCCCCTACCTCACCCAACCCATACGCTGACAGCGATAATGCAATCAAAAAGCCGTCAGTTATTGTCATGACTAAAGTTGCTAAAGCTCCTATGTTAGTATTGAGGATTTGATTAAATAATATGCTGCAAACAAAAAACTTACTTACAATTAAAGAGGCAAGTCAGTGGGCAAGTGATTTTTTGAAGCGAGATATCAGCGAGTCAAACATTTCATACTTGCTGCAATACGGAAAAGTTAAAAAACACAACAGCGGAAGCACAGTATTTGTAGATGTGAATGATTTAAAAAATTATTATGAATCTTATTGCGGTTGGCGTGAAATGAGCTACAAAAAACGGCTCGGCAATGATTTGAATTGGGCTTTATCTTTTGACCATCTGCGCGAAAAAGACACAACCAAGCATGTTCATCGTTTGCACCCATACAAAGGTAAATTTATCCCTCAGTTAGTTCAGTATTTTATTGATGATCACACTGACGACTTCAAAAATGATGTCTATTTCAAAAAAGGCGACATAATTCTTGATCCGTTTTCCGGCTCTGGAACAACACTAGTGCAAGCGCACGAAATGGGCATGCACTCAATCGGCATTGATATATCACATTTCAACTGCATGATTACAGACACAAAACTTCTTGATTATGATATTACTTCCCTTGAAAATGAAATAAAAATAATAAAGCAAGCAATTGCAGGATACGAAACAGACAGCAATATCACCGCCTTTGAAAATGAGCTGTTTGCCAGCATGGCCGATTTCAACAATAAGTATTTTCCCAGCCCAGAGTATAAATACAAAATACAAAGAAAGCAAATAAATGAGGAAGAATACTCAGCAGAGAAAGAGAAAGAATTTCTGACAACTTACAATGAGCTTGTTGAAAAATATGGAATTGAACTTAATGATCTTTCCGCCAAAAATTTTTTAGATAAGTGGTATACCAAAAATATTAAAAAAGAGATTGATTTTGCGTTTGAGCAAATTAAGAAAATTAAAGATGCCAAAAATAAAAAGGTTTTAGCGGTGATTTTAAGCCGTACAATCAGATCATGCCGTGCAACAACACACTCTGATTTGGCCACGCTTAAAGAACCGCAAGTAACAACTTATTACTGCTGGAAACATAAAAAGATTTGCAAACCGCTTTACTCAATAAAAATATGGTTTGACCGATACGCGACAGACACACTGCATCGGCTCAAAACCTTTGCAAAATTAAAAACTGATTCGCATTATGCGGTTATTCCGGCGGATTCCCGCACGGTTGATATTCTTAAAGAAATTGAGAAACGAAACAAAGATTTCTATAAGATATTAGCAAAACAAAAAATTAAAGGTATTTTTACTTCGCCGCCGTATGTTGGACAAATCGATTATCATGAACAGCACGCTTACGCTTATGACCTCTTTGGTTTTGAGCGCAGGGATGAGCTTGAAATAGGTCCGCTTTACAAAGGACAGGGTGCAGAAGCGCGCGCCTCTTATGTTGAGGGAATTGCAGCAGTTTTGTTGAATTGCAGAAAATATTTAGCAGACGATTTTGATGTATTCTTGGTTGCAAATGATAAATATAATCTTTACCCAACAATTGCCGAACAAGCTGGTATGAAAATTGTTAATCAATTTAAGCGACCGGTGTTAAATAGAACCGAAAGGGACAAATCGCCTTACTCGGAAATAATTTTCCACTTAAAAAACGGAAAATAATATGGCATTAACAACACAACAAAGCAAACAAATAAAAGACTATCTGGTTGAGAAAATCCATCAGAAGTTAATAACTTATAATCCGGAAACCTCATCAATGCCTTTTCATTTTCGCTTGCTCGGCAAGGATAGAATGGCGTTGTTTTCTTTTATTCAATCAGTAAATACAATACTTGGCACTTCAATTTATGAGCAAGTCGGCAAAATGATTGCCGAGCCAAAAGCTAATCGCGCTGTTGGGCAATATAAAAATCTTGAGGGATTTATCAGCAGCGAAGCAGTTTTAACAATCGACAATATTATGCGAGATTTGCGTTCTGCTTCGCGAATACCAGACAAAGAGAAAGAAACAAATGAAGTTTTGGCTGTCGCCAATAAAGGCGATTTAGGAAAGAAGCTTAAGAAGCGCGTAGATCTTTTTGTTGAGATGAAAGACGGAACAGAATACTATTTTGAATTGAAAACCGCAAAGCCGAACATCAATGAATTCACCGGCATCAAAAAACAATTGCTTGATTGGATTGCAATACGCGGAAGCGAAAAGCCGAAAGCAAATATAAAAACCATTGTTGCTATTCCATACAATCCTTATGAACCGGAGCCATACGATCGCTGGACATTACAAGGATTATTCGATTTACGCCAAGAGGTTTTGGTTGGGTCTGAATTTTGGGATTTCCTCGGTGGTAAAAATACCTATGAGGATTTGTTAAATGTTTTTGAACAAGCCGGTTTCGAACTTAACGATGAAATAGATAAAAAAATGAAAAGTTTGAATAATTAGAAATAATTATGGGTATACCAAAATCACAATTAAAAACATGAAGGAAAATACTTGAATTATCAATATATCAACGAGCCAAAATCAGGTGCAACTCAAACAATGAGCATTCATCAAGGCGCTGCAAAATTGCTATTTGACGAAAAAACTGATACACTTTCATGTAAGTATTATACCGGCAGAGATAGGTAGAGCTTTGGTAGTTTAAACATTAAGAGAAAAACTAACCCTGCACCCCGACCAATTGAATTCGGCGGCAGGGTTAGCAGCGCTAACCAATCAAAATCAGAAGCCTCTGAGTAACTTTTCCTAACAACCATCGTATACTCTAATAAGTCTATCTCCAATTAAAAGGAGCAATTATATGAACCATCTGAAAAAAATAGTATATATAACCCTTGTATTCACCTTTACCCTAACAGCATGCAATTTGTTTGCAGCGCCAATAAATGAGCTTAATAAACCGGTATCGGTAGAATTAAAGGATGTCCCTATCCTTGCAGCAGCTGCAGCTATTCTTAAGGGCACCAACATAGGCTACATGTGCGATAAAGGCGTAACCGGAACAGTCTCCGTAATTATCAAAAACACGCCTATATCCAAAGCCCTGACAGCGCTGCTGGCAAAAACCGATACTACAGGCCGAATAGACAAAGGCGTTTTTGTTATATCGCTGCGGCCAGACCCGGTTAACTATTACACACCCATAGAAAAATCTTCCGAAACCATAAGAGTTGGATTAAACTTCTCTATTGGCAATGTTCCATCAGTATCCATTGCCTCATCATCTGCAGCAGATATAATAGATGTAAAAGCCAACCAAATAATTGCTTCCATCGGAAATGAACAGGCAACTTTTAACAGAACTGCAGATGGTATTGAAACAATTATAATGGGCAAATCATATGGAATAACAAAAGGCGCCGTTAAGCTTCAATCTTCCAACAATCTAAATGTATTCGCAATAACTGCACCGCAGTCCGCATACACCAAATATTCTGGAATCATTGAAATGAATCCCAGCACAGCAAGCAATATGACTGTAGTGAACGAAATTCCCATGGAAGATTATGTTAGAGGCGTATTACCAGCAGAGGTTCCGGCATCCTTTAACGTTGAAGCGCAAAAAGCTATCGCACTTGCAATACGCTCATATGCGCTGACAAACGGCAAGAGACACCAACCGGGATTCTACAACGTATGCGACAGCACTCACTGTCAGATGTTTTCCGGTGTCTCACGTGAAGCAGAATGGGTAGACAAAATACTATCTGATACTCGCAATCAGATAATCACATACAACGGAGCCCCTATACATGCACTCTACTCTACCGATTGCGGCGGCAAAACCCAAAGCAATGAAGATGCAGCTTTAGGAGGAGAGCCACTCCCTTATCTGCAGTCTATCGCAGATGGTGAAAATCTGGAAGATTATTGTGCAGATGCGCCCAATCACAATTGGAGCAAAACATTTACAGCAGAAGAGCTTGTTAAAATATTCAACAAAAAGAAATCACAAAAGCTTGGCGATTTCCAAAAAATGGAAATACTAGATTACAACCAATCTGGCAGAGTAAAAACAATATTGGTAACTTACAAGTCGGGTTCTGCAAAAATATCAGGACTGCAGCTAAGAGATATATTCGGCGGGGATGTTCTTAGAAGCACCAAAATATCAATGGTTACAAATCCTAATGGCAGCTACACCATCATGGGCAAAGGTTATGGTCATGGCGTTGGACTTTGCACTTATGGGGCAAACGGTTTGGCAAAAGCACATCCAGAATTTACCTACAAAGACATAGTTAAATTCTACTATACCGGAACTGATGTAACTTCTTTAGATGCTAAAACACAGCCCGTTGCAACTGAAAAACCAGCGCCTAAGCCTCCGGTAACAGCAGATACCAAACCGCCAGTAACGCCGGCAGCTCCGGATGTTCCAGTAAGTCCGCCGCCTAGTGTTGTCACTCCACCAATAACTCAACCGGCAAAACCATTGGTGGAAAGCCCAAAAGAACTGGCTCCGGTAATCAAAACTCCTGGCTCACCTGGCACAACCGGTTCAATTATACTAGAGGGAAGAGCGGCAAATCAGAAAAAGAACAAATAATTGATCATAATGTAAAATAAGTAAAATCCCATTCAAGCTATGATAGTGAATGGGATTTTTTGTATCAGCATATGAATTAAAAAATCACTCTACCATATAGCCGGTCCATATGGTGTGGCGCCCTTCACATTGAGAGCGGTCATAATCAGCGCCCATACAAATTGAGTAATGGCATCTCCTATCACTAATCCATAAAAAAGCGGCAATGATTTTCTGTATAGCTTCAATCCGCCATATTTTATCACCACCGATTTAATCACCCAAGTGAAAAGAACAACGTTCCATATATATTCCATTGCGTAACTGCAAGCAAATGCATAACCAATTGGATGCAACGGAAAAGAGAACCATATATTTCTGGCAAGCGCTAGCAGCATCACTATTGCGGTAGATGAACCAATCTTAACCAAATCCAATATCTGTGTTGGTTTTGGTGTGCTTGCCCACGTATAATGCCTGCCCCAGGCTTCTGCGCCTACCCATGGCTGACCTGTATTTGCCACATTCGCTGTAGCAGCGCCTCTGTTGTAGTAGATCTGGAAGGTGGTAAACAAGCCAACTATTATTCCTATCACCAGTGCAGTAATCACAATTGCAGACATTTTCCTCATACTTTCACCCTGTCTGCCTGCAAATGCCATAGATTCCATTTCATGACCCATAACATGTGCACGATAGGTTCTGTCAGTCCAATGCAAATCAGATAAAAGTGTTATCTCACTGCTGGTTAGATATTTAGAACCGGTAATGTTAGTTGCAAGATCTATTGCCCTAAAAAACGACAGCTCAAAAGCAGGAACAGCTATCTGTGAATAAATTCTGGTTATTACAATTATTGCAAGATAATAAACAGCAAATATATATATTGCTATGTGGAATCGCATACCCGATATTGTCATAATAGCTACTAGTGTAAAGAAGCTTACAATGGCGCCAATCACCGCAAATCTATAGGAGAGCGGTTCTTTATCATCATCGGGCATCTTCTCTCCCCTGAATACAGTAGTAAACACCTGTTTCAAATAGCCTTTTGCATTGCCCATAACAACTATGAACATCCCTAACCAGGCGCCCTGTGCAAGATGATAGATGAATGGAAATTGAGCAGGTGAAAATCCGGCTGTAGGTTCACGCCATCCCACCGATGTTGCGAACGCCATAGAAAGCCTAATGATAACATAGAAGAACCAACAACTAAACGCCACATCCAACGGCATTAGGTAGCATAATCCTATTGCAAACGGCTGAAATGTAACCCATATTGGATTCATTCCATTAAATGGCGGACTTGTAAATGTTGCCGCTCCTATGTTGTATATATTTAAGTTAATCAGCGGAATTGAAGGGTATATAGCCGACAGGTAATTCATTGACAGCACAACAGATGTTACAAAAAATGCACCAAGCAGCAGTTTGTTGGTAAAAAGCGCCTTAATGTTGTTCTCTCTCACCATCATAACAGGAATATCAATTATTGGGAATGTAAGCTTTTCTCTGTCTATCCATTGCCTGCGAAGTATGGAACCCATGCAATACATAGCAAACACCAGCACGAATAGGAAAAACGCCCAAAAGAACAGCGGTCCAATCCATGCATTAAATACCTCTGGTCTAAAGAATCGCCAAAAATCCTGATTTCCTATGTAAAACCCCTTAATTAATTCATCATCTTGAGGCATAAACCATTTTGGAATGTACTGAAAATACTTTTCATAGCCATTGCTTGGAGCGCCAAGATAGAATGGGTAGAGCAGGTTTGGAAGGAGTATTTGAAGCAGATCGTTTCCGGATACTGTTGCAGCGACTGTTGTCATACAGAAGGTAACCATTAATTCGCTTGGTGCAAGAACCCATTTAGGACGAATCTTCTTAAATATACTATTCATTATTAGCATAAAGAACAGTATGCCTAACACCGGTGCAAGCAGCATAGATGCAGTTCCGCCAGTATGCCCTAATGCAGTCTCTTCATAAACAATCCAACAAGTATGTATAATAGAAAGAATGATACCTATAACTATCGATCTTGTAGTTATTCCGGAGGTTTTTTTATTCACTCAGCCGCTCCCTAATGTAATCCTAAATATGTAAATCCAAGAAACATGCAAGGGGATAAATCACTATGATCTGCATATATGATGTTTATATATTAATATTATCCATTCTACAAATAATATCCTTTAATGCAAATAGAAAAATGTGCGATATGAACTTATTATTCTATACTCTTTATTTTTATAGAAACCGAGATAATACAAATCCCGCTTTTACTAAAATCAATCCACTGATATTGTTTGCAGCAAGTGCGCCAAATGTAAAATGTCCATAACAAGATTTGTCTGCCCAATGTGAAATAAAATAGCGAAAAACTGTTCCTAATGTGCCGCCAAGCTGCAAGCAAAATGATCTTCACGCAAAACCCTCCTTTTTGAAAGATATAGATAAAAAATCCTCCCAGAAATATCTCAGGAGGATTAATAATTGACATCCAGCCCGATAAAGGCAGGAGTCATCAGTCTTTTTGACGGTTTACGGGGAACTCCATCCCCTTTCAATCACCAATATTATAATTAACTTTATGTTAGTATTACAACTAACTTAATATTAACACGCTATTCAGGATATACCTTTTGGCATCAATTCTAATAATCTAACCCTGCAATATTTTCTACTGAATCCAAGAAGGGTTCAATAGAATTATCACCCATGTCATCTCCTTTGCTTACCTTTACATTGTTAAATACAATATCAGCCGCCTCAGAGGCATACAGCCAAGGAATGCTGTCTTCCGGTGCAGGTCTTGATGGCATTGGATTGAGATCAATCCACTTTCCAAACAATGGCCGATTGTATCCATACCGAATCGACAGTCTCCAGTCATTAAAGGTTATATCCTTTATATTCCCACCTTCTCCAACAAGCCTTATGCCATTTTCAGAGCTTGCATGTATATGACTCATGGAGATTGATGATATTTGTCCTGTAGAATCAGCTGTGGATATTACAAGCGGTTCGCCATTTCCCCACCAGCTTCCTGCTGTTATTGAGGTGTATATGTTCACGTTTGATATTATTATATTCTTCACCCAGCCATTATCTGCAGCGAATATTCCTATGCCCCTATTGCTGTTTGTAATGGTTACATTATTTATCATTACATTTTTCAATTTGCTTGCCATATGACCCAATCTAATTCCCGACGATCGGCTGACCAAATTGCAATTTGATATTAGGAAATTTTCCGTAAGTTTATCCCAGTTCGATATTCCGGTAACAGATATACAATCATCACCGGTAGAGATATTGCAGTTAGATACAATTACATTTTTGCACGAATAAAAGTGCATCCCGTCAGTGTTAGGTCCGCGAAGATCATTATCTATAGTCAATCCAGTAACTTTTACATCACGGCACACACTAAAGAGAAATGAATAGCACGGACAGCGGTAGGCTGCAAATCCATCAACAAACACTCTATTACATTGATGAAATAGAAACATCTGTGATGGTCTATCTAATGGAGTTACAATTGTTTCCTGTAGTTGTATATCAGTTAGCTCAGATTCATATTCATCAGCCATCCAAAGCTTGTTCCGATCAAAGTAAGGTTCATCATTAAGATCAAATTCACCCTCACCTGTTATCCGTACATTTTTGCAGTCGATTGCATATATAAGCGGACGCATGCTTTTAAATTCATCACTTGCTATTGGAAGAACAACATAATCTTCAATACTGCCAGACGCTTTTATAACAGATCCTGGCAATAATTTAAGAGTAATATTAGATTTAAGCTCAATAGAACCTGTTAGATAGGTTCCAGAAGGAACTAAAACTGTGCCCCCGCCATCAGCAAAACAGTCATTTATTGCATTTTGTATTGCTTCTGTATTAAATGCAACTCCATCACCAACTGCACCATAATCCGTAATCAATCTGTTCATTTTTGCCCTCACACTAATTTTTATTTTATGAATCTTATTGTCAATGGGTAAGTATATGATTTGCCATTGCTTGCACTTATTGATGCCAAAATTATTTCAACAAGCGCAAATATAAATACTCCAACTGCTATGAAATATCCTACAATTGCCAATGTAAGAACAGCTGAAATATATAGGTAGATAGTTATACTTATTTGGAAATTTATTGATTCTTTCCCTTCTTGATCAACAAATTTATACTGGTCTTTTTCAAAAGCCAAATTATCAATGGACCCACAATGTTACCAATTGAGGGGATAAGCAGTATTGCAAGTGCAGAGAGATGACAAAACATACCCCACTGTTTCTCTTCTTTGCTCATAACATTAATCTCTGTTGTATCCGGTTGTTCTGAATATATATCTGACATAGCAATCCTCCATAAATTATCGTTTTTTTACCAGTTCCTATTATAACAAAAAGCAGACTGAAAAGTTACCAGTCTGCTTTTAATATTTTCGTTATTATTGTTTTTCATCAGTTGGCGGCAGATTTATTACCGTATCGGATTTATCTGCCACATCATCACCAGAGGTATTACCCCTGCTAATCGATTTTCGTAATTTATTTTTGGTTCTTTGTATCCAATTAACAAAATCATCCATATATGTATACATAACCGGAATCAAAATTAATGTAAGCAATGTAGATACAATCAATCCACCAATAACTGCAATTGCCATAGGTGCACGCAGCTCAGAACCACGTCCTAATTTGATTGCTGTGGGCAGCATACCAAATATCATTGCAAATGTTGTCATTAAAATCGGTCTTAATCTAGTAGGACCTGCTTCTAATATTGCCGGGTTACGCTCCATTCCTCTTCCTCTAAGCGTATTTGTGTAGTCTACAAGCAATATAGCATTCTTAGTAACAAGTCCAATTAACATTATAATACCTATCATGGATACAATATTTAATGTTTCGCCTGTCATAATAAGACCAAGAATAGCGCCAATTATAGCCAATGGAACACTCAGCATAATGATAAACGGATTTAACAATGATTCAAACAGCGCTGCCATTAACATATATACCAACAGAATTGATAAAACCAATGCTCCAATAAGTTTTTTCCCAGATTCTATCATCATCTGTATTTCACCGCCGTAATCTCTTTCAACTCCGCCCATATCTACATTAGCTATCGACTTTTCAATTTGCATTTGCACGGAGGCAAGCTTATATCCCGGCATAAGATCAGCGGTAACAGATACTTTTCGCTGTCTGTTTTTACGGTCTATTATAGTAGGTCCAACAGATGACTTAATATCGGCAATATCTTGAAGATACACTGCCATACCATTGTTTGAGCCTACAACAATTCTCTGCACATCATCCAGTTTGTCTCGGTCAAATTCGTTTAAGTGAACTCTTATATCATATTCCTTGCCATCTTCCCTGAATTTAGAATCAGTATTACCAGCCAATGATGTTCTTATGACAGATGCAACCTGCAATGTAGATAACCCCATGTTAGATGCCTTTAGTTTATCTATATTTATCATAATCTCCGGCTTGCCTACCTTCCACGATACATCAGCGTTGATAATACCTGGAACTCCTGCCACTATTTCACGAATCTCCTGAGAAACATTATTCAGTTCATCTGTGTTTGTACCGGTTAGAACAATATCTATAGGCGATTCGCCAGCCATTGAATTATCAATCTTCACAGTGATTTTGCCACCAGGAACATTCTTAAGCATATTTCTTACTTCATCAGCTATAAGCTCATCAGATTTGATGCGTTTGCGATTTGATGGGTTAAAAATACTAAACATCCTATCCATAACGCTTTCTTTTTGTTTTAGCGCCATACTTATTTGTGCATAATTTGCACCCTCGCCCCCAGATATCCTACCTAAACCTGATGAACCAATGGTTGTAAAAATATTATCAACATCCGGCACCTTAGCAATAATCTTTTCAACTTCTCCTGCAACAGAATCGGTAGTATGTATCGAAGTTCCAGCTGGCATTTCAATATTAATCGATATTCGTCCATTATCTATTCGTGGAACAAATTCACTTTGTGTTTTAAAAAATGCAATTACTGTTATAAGCACAATAGTCGCTAAAACTATCAGCAATACATTGCCGCGCTTTCTTAATGCCCATTCAAGCATCCGCCTATATCCATTATCCACCTTTTTATACGAATCATCGAACCATTTAAAGAATCCCTTTTTGGCTTTAGAAGTTTCATTTTGTTTATACCATCTGGATGCAAGCATTGGAGTTAATGTGAATGAAACCAGCAGCGAAAATAATGTTGCAACTGCAACTGTTATACCAAATTCTTTAAACATCATTCCCACTATTCCACCCATGAACGCAATAGGCACAAATACAACCACATCAACCGTGGTAATAGCAACAGCTGCAAGTCCTATTTCATTTCGTCCATTAAGAGCAGCCTCTGCAGGCGGTTCTCCTTTATCCAAATGCCTGTATATATTCTCAAGCACAACAATAGAGTCATCAACAAGAATTCCTACCGCCAATGAAAATGCAAGCATAACCATCATATTCATTGTAAACCCAGCAAAGCTTATAGGAATATATGCCGATATCATTGAGATAGGAATGGCAATTGCTACAATAAACGTTCCTCTTAAATTATGCAGGAAGATGAAAACTATCAACACTGCCAACAATGCACCAAGTATAAGGCTGGTATTTACATCCGCCATAGCTTCTTTCACTCTATCTGATTGATCATATGCCACAGCTATGGTTACATCTTTAGGAAGCACTATTTTCAAGTTCTGCAGCTCTCTTTTTACGGCATTGGCTACATCAATGGTATTTGCATCAGATTGTTTTTGAATCAAAATTCCTATACTGTCTTTTTCCTGAAGCCTGGTTATAGTTTGGCGCTCTGCAACAGTATCTTTAATCTCAGCAACGTCACCAATCTTGATTATTCTGGGAGGTCCGCCCATCATATTTGGCATACTGATTTCTAAATCACTTATCTCATCTATAGAATCGAATTCTCCCATGGCCCTTATCGAATAATCTTTAGAACCTTCAGTTATCTTGCCGCCTGGCACATTCATATTGTCATACATTAATGCCTGAGTTATCTGTGCTATAGACATTCCATAAGCTTCCAGCCTGCTTTTGTCTATATTCAGATGTATCTCTCTTACATCTCCACCGGATACCGATACCTGAGCTACACCCTTTATTTTACTTAAACGATCCTTTATAATATCATCTGCAATATCTCTTAATTCCTTTGGTGGTCTTGCACTGGAAATTCCAAGCCAAAGAACTGGTATTGCTCCAATATCTAATTTCTGCACTAAAGGACTTGTGGCATCTTGAGGCAGCATCATTTTTGCAGCATCAACTTTTGAGCGTACATCGGCCATTGTTGATATCATCTCAGTGCCAAGCTCAAACTCCATGCTGACCATTGATACACCTTCTTGTGATGATGATTCAAGATTCTTCAATCCGCTTACTGAAATTACATTATCTTCAATCGGTTTGGTAACAAGTGTTTCTATTTCTTCTGGCCCTGCACCTGGATATGCAGTAACGATTACTGCATAAGGAAAGTTGACATTAGGAAACAAATCAACAGTCATACCCGAACGTGATTTTAACCCTAATACAAGCAGAGCTGAAAACAACATTAATATTACAACCGGTCTTGCTATAGCAAGTTTAGTTAATTGCATTTACCTTCACTCCATCCGAAAGTTTATCTTGTCCAAGCACTACCAATTTTTCTTTCAATGAAATACCTGATATTACCTCTATCTCTTCGCGTGTTTCGTATCCAAGCTTAACTTTCTTAAGCGAAGCAATATCATTATCAACTGTATACACTGCATATTCATCAGTGAGATTGACAAGTGCATCTTTGGGAATTATCAACACATCCTTATGCCTGCCAACTTCAATGCCTCCGCGAACAAACATTCCTGGCTTCAGCTTGCCATCACGATTCGGTATGCTTACCTGAATGGTAAACTGCCTGCTGGATGAATCCGCCGTTGGAAGAATTTTGCTTATGTTTCCAACAAATTGCATATTTGGGACAGCATCAACTGTTACCGATACTGTTTGGTTTTTTCTAATGTTGTGGATATCCATCTCAGATACTGTGGCTTCAAAGTATATACTGCCAAGATCAACAATCTCCACCAATGGCATACCGGGATTTGCATATTGACCAGGTTCTATATTTCTTTTAGATATTATTCCTGATATGGGTGATTTGATATAAGCATTATTAAGCTGCAGTTTTGCATAATTCAGCTGTGACTGTGCCTGAGTTACTCCAGCTCTTGCAGCTTTGATGTCTTCACTGCGCAGCGATTTATTTGATCGACCTGATAATGCTATTTTGTATGCTTCTGCAGCCTGATCTACACGATTCTGAGCTGTGTCTATCTCTTCTGTTCTTGCACCGGACTTTACAATGCTAAGCTGCTGTTTTGCTGTATCAAGCTGAGCGCTTGCAATATCATACTGCATTTGCACCATATCCATTTGCTGCTTTGATTGAGCCCCTTGTGAATATAGGTTTCTAGTTCTGGTTAATGAAATTTCAGCATTCTTAAAATTAGCCTCGGCAGATGCTACTGCATTCTCAGCGGATTTTACTTCCTGTGTCCGCGCGCCTTTTTTGATAAGCTGCAGCGCTGATTTTGCAGAATCAAGCGCTGATTTCGCTTGTGCAATACTTGCTTCCGTTTGAGTGTCTGACACATCAGCGCCGGTCATCGCTTGTGACAACTTCGCCTTTGCGGCTGATAATCCCGCTTCAGCCTGCTTTATTTGTATCAGCATATCCGATGTGTCTTGAGTTGCAATTACGGAACCTGCACTAATCCAATCGCCTTCTCTATATTTAACAGAAACTATCCTTCCAGGATTCTTTGCCGAAAGTGTTGTCCATTTCAATGCTTTTATCTGTCCTGATACATCAATCGTTTTAACCATTGTTCCAATTCTGGCTGATCCTAACCTTACCGATACGCTTGTATCTACAGCCTGTTTTGGCATAGGCTTTTTGCATCCTATCACCATCATACTCATGATGATAAGCGCAATTGCTACTAATATAAACTTCCTCAACTTATTCGCCCCCTCTTGAATCTTGCTTAAAAATTGAATCTTTTATTCCTCTGTTTATTATATAATTTGAAAACTTCATTACAGCTGTAGTTAGCTGCGGTGTTCCCTGCTTAAACCCTTTATGCTCATGAACTATGGAAGGGATAGCAATATTTACTGTTGTTATAGACGGCATCCAATATTTGTTTTTTACCAGCACATAATTAATCTTTACATCAACTGATGATTTGTATGCAGGATTTGATTTCATGCGCATTACAAGCCAGTTTTTCTTTTCTATATAAACATCCGAATCAATATGCATATCATCTATTTTTGATTTTGAATGTATTATGTAACAATCTTTACCATAAATCTTTGCACTTCCTGTAATAGACAGTGAACTTGATTTGAGCATTTCCGCTATTGGATTGCCCATAACAAGTCCATTCTTGGGCAGTATAGCTATTCCATCTTTGCTTTCAACATGCACCTTATCTGGCTTCTTGCAATACACCCTCACCTTTGTCTTGGGAATGTGCATATTAGGTGAATCCATACTTACTACAACATCAGCAATATAATCATTGACTTTATCATAATGCTTCGAGGCGTTCTTAAGTATCTGCTTAGCTGTTAAATTTGCAGCATACAAGCTTGTATTGCCAAATACGAATAATACACATAGAAAGATTATAATCCTGTGAATATTGCGAATTTTCAATAAAGCCACTATACCAGCACATCCCTTCGTTCAAAAATTACAATTCCAATAATAAATGATGCAATTGCATATATAAGAATCGCTGCAGCCGATTTTATAATATCACCTGTATTCAATGTTCTGCCAAAAAAGTTCTGCCATGAATCTATATAGGTTGTTAGAAGATATGGTTTTAAAACCTTGAAATACTCTATTTGACCTATTATGCTTGATATAACAAAAAACCCCATTGCTCCAAACACTGCCCCGTTCGAGTTACTGAGAAATGCGCTTATCATGAAGGATATACTTCCCACAGCAAGCATTCCTAAGGCAACAAGCAGATACGATGCAAGCAAACGAATTACTGCCGTTTTCTCTGTAAGCACCCATACTCCATCACCTGTTCTAAACTCAGGGATAAGAAATAGACTTCCACCGCCTAGAAGTATTAATCCCGCTCCGTATGCAATTACGCCAATAAGCAATGTAAATACAAATGATGACAAAATACAAACTGCATACTTAGTTAATATAAACGAAATTCTAGATACAGGGCGCGTAAGGATTGTTCTTAGAGTTCCATCTGCCGCTTCCGATGCTATAAGATCGCCACATACAGAACAAACTGCAAGTGGAAGTATTAAAAAATATATACCCTGCAAAAAGGATCTTGCTAGAAATGCTGCATTAGTTATATTCCCTGCAACTATAAAATCCTGTCCCATCATATCTTTCATATGCTCAAACTGATTTGTACATTTAAGACCTATCAGCATAGCCGTCATTATTATCAATAATACTATAAGCCCAGCATATGTTCTTGGCCTATGTAGCAGCTTTTTACATTCAATCATAAATATACTAAACATTTGCTTCTTCACTCTTTATCATTTCAAGGAATAAATCTTCAAGAGAAGCATTTTGCGCTATAATCGCCGTTACATTTATCCCTGCCATTACAAGCTGACGATTCAAATCAGCAATTCTATCTTCAGTTAATTTGATTGTTAAATAATTGCTGTTGAATGATATTATTTCAATATCATCCATTTTATTAATTAATTCAATCGCAAGGTGAACATTGGATACTTTTATATTAACGAGATTGATCTTATTACTAAGTAAATCCTGCACATAACCTTCGGCTACAAGCTTTCCATTATTGATTATTCCAACTCTGGAGCATATCTGCTCTACTTCATGCAGAAGATGGCTTGATAAAACCACTGTGATCTTCATGTCTTTTGCCAGATGAAGAATCAAATCTCGAATGTCTTTCATTCCTTGCGGGTCAAGACCATTAGTCGGCTCATCAAGTATAACAAGCTTAGGGTTTGGCAAAAGAGCCTGTGCAATTCCAAGCCGCTGACGCATTCCCTGCGAGTAAGTCTTTACATTATCATCTGCTCTGCTGAGCAACCCTGTTATGTTAAGCACTTCATTGATTCGATCTTGTGAACATCCACCAGATAATCGGGTTAAAATGTTGATATTTTCTCTTGCAGAAAGATATTTGTAAAACGCAGGAGATTCAACCAGAGCTCCAACTTCAACCAAAGCTTTATGTTTCAAATGCTGCACATTACTGCCAAGAAGGTTTACAGTTCCGCTGTCCGGTCGCACAAGACCAGTAATCATGCGAATTGTTGTACTCTTCCCTGCTCCATTTGGCCCAAGGAAACCATATATATCACCCTCATGAACAGAGATATTAAGATTATCAACAACACAATGGCTTCTATAACTTTTAGAAATCCCTATTGTTTCAAGCGCTGTTTGCGCCATATTTATATCCAATCATTTTTATTGCTGTGTGTTAATGTTATGCTAAGATTTAACAATAGAAGCAAACACTTCTCTTCCGCCTACAGCTTTTTCAAGTTTGGCAAGCGCTGTTTGATAATCATATACTGCGTTAACTTTGTTTGTTTTAGCAGATGTAAGCGCTGTCTCGGTATCAAGAACTTCTAACTGAATAGACACACCGTTTTGATATCTCAATACAGCCAAGCGATAAGCTTCTTCAGCCTGAACCACAGCTTTATCTGCAGCTTTTACTCTCTCTTCGCTTTCTATCAAGCTAAGATATGCCTGCTGCGCCTCTAATGAAATGCCTGATATAACCTGATCTTTTGTTAATTTGGCAGTATTTGCATCGGATTCAGCTTTATCAATCTGAGATTTGTTATATCCGCCATCAAAAATTGAAAAACTTGCGGATAATACTGCAACCCACGAATTCTCTCTGGAATTAAGTACGCTTGTATCAAAATTATGCGTTCCTACCCATTGGAGATTAAAACTTGGCTTAGCGCTATTTTTTGCAATTTTCACCAATTCATCGTTAACTTTACTCATACTCTCGATACTCAATATCTCCGGTCTATTCTTTTTTGCAGCTTCTAAGCAATCGTTAAGATTCACTGAAACATATTTCTCGCTGTCTATTTCTTCAAGCTCAAACTCCATTTCAACTGATCGACCCAATACTGTATTAAATGCTGCCTTTGCCATTGATACTGCATTCGAAGATGATATCAGCATCTGTTCTGCATTAGCCACCTGTGTTTCTGCTCTAAGCACATCATATTTTGCAATATTGCCTGCTTCAAAATGAAGCTGTGCATCTTTTAGATGTGCCTTTAACTGATTTAATGTTTCCTGACTTACATTTTGATACTTTTGAGCACGCAGCACATTAAAATACGCCGTTTTTACATTTAGAACTGTGTCATTTACTGTTTGATTAAAACTGTTTTCGTATGCTTTTCTACCTTCACTGGCTGCAGTTCTTGCCGATTTAGTGGTTCCAAAAACGTCAACCATATATCCTACATTAAGATTGGCAGATACATTATCTGCTTTATTCATCGGAATTTTTTGCCCGCCAAAATCAACTGTTGTTGCTTTATCTAACCTTTGATACGTTGCTCCAAGACCAACTCTGGGCTTTCCTGCAGATTCCGCCTCTTTAATTTGTATGTCTGCTTTTTTAATATTCTCATTTGCTATATGTATTCCAGGATTATTATTTAATGCAATGTTAATACTTTCTTCCATATTAAGTGTTTCAGCATGCACAGAAAGCATACACAATGCCATCAGCATACACACTAAACCTAACAATGTAATTTTCTTTCCAACTAACCTATTTCGCATTATCAACCTCACTCAAATTATCAGAATCATCAAACTTTTCACTATATCCCTTAAGTGAATTTTCAAGACCATCCAATCTACTAGATATCTGATTAACAAAATTTTTCATTTCATTCATTTTAAGAAAAGCTATTCCATTGTGATTAGGATTGCATACTGCTATAAGCCTTTCTCCTGTATAAATATTCATTTTCTTTCTTGCTTCTGCAGGAATAACTATCTGCCCTCGTTCACCAACAGTTACCATACCTATTAAAATATTATCTATATCAATATTTTCAGGCACTTTATTCACCTCGTTTTTTCATGTATGATATTTCATACTTATCATACTCCATCTGATTATACTACTTTTGTATGTACAATACAATGTATTATAACCAAATATTTTAAGATTAAACTACATATCTTAGACAAACAGCTTGTAAAATTATTATAATGTTATGGACATTAATATTGGTAAGGTGTTTTTATATGGATGGCATGATTTTTGATATACAGCGATTTTCTATACATGATGGTCCCGGAATAAGAACAACTGTTTTTGTAAAAGGATGCTCTCTTAACTGCTTCTGGTGTCATAATCCGGAGTCAATTCACAAAAAACAAGAGCTTCAGCTTTTTCAGTCAAAATGCATCGGCTGCGGCGATTGTATAAAAGCATGTCCCCCAAAAGCACATATTGTCATCAATAATAATAAAACCTACCAAAGAGAAAAATGTATATCATGCGGCAAATGTGCAGATGGATGCTTTTCCGGTGCGTTAGTAATGTCTGGAAAGATAGTCTCTGCAGAGGATGTTGTTGCCGAAATAATACGCGATAAATCTTTTTACGATGAATCAGGCGGTGGAGTTACTATATCCGGAGGTGAACCGCTTTTGCAAAAAGAGTTTGTTATAGAAATACTAAAATTGTGTAAAGCAAACGGAATTCATACCGCTATAGAAACTGCAGCCAACTGCAGATGGAATGATATAAGTGATGTTCTGCAATACACTGACATGGTGATGACGGATATAAAGCATATGAATCCTGACAAACACAAATGGGCAACGGGTGTTTCTAATGAGCGAATTCTTGCTAATGCTGAAAAAATAGCTGAATATGGCATAGACACTCTATTCCGTACACCAGTGATTCCTACAGTAAATGATACCAATGAAGAAATATCTGCCATTGCCTTTTTTGTAAGAGATTTGATGAGTAAATACCAGAACTCATCAATCCAACTTGAACTGCTAAAATTCCATCAACTTGCAGGTGATAAATACAAAAGCTTGGGAATTGACTATAAGGCAGGATTGTTAAACCGCTATCTAAAGAAAGAATGTTGGAGCTGCAAAATATCGCTGATAATATTATAAATCAGTAAGATGCCAAAATTATTGATATTTCATTCTTCCGATTAAGATCGTCCAAACTTCTTGCGCAGATATTGAAGCATAAACAAAGCAGTAAAAATAATAACGGCAACAACTACTTTTTGAACAGCGCCGCTTAATCTATACATTGCCACAATTGCAGCTCCGGCAACAACTACAGCTGCAGTCAAAACCGCCAAGAATTCTATTGTTTTTTTATTATCCATTATTTCCTCTATTACATTGAAATATATTATTTTATTAGCGTTAGAATTACCAAGTTGAGAGTTATTTTCAGCGCTTATATGTTATAATCATATCATAAGAAAAGACAAGTATTCTATAGAAAGATTATTTAATGACTTTTTTAGCAAAACCATTTGTTGATGGCGGAGGTATGTTTTTTCCAATACTTTCCAAATTTAATTTTAAAAAAAATAATTAGCGACATAAATGCAGAATTAATTAATGTATACAACAAAGAGTATTTGCATATATTTAAACGGTATTGTCTGCCTATTCAGTGATATGGAATTATTTTTGAATAAAAATTTAGCATCAGACTACAAAAGCGCTTCTCAGAAGATTAGAGTTTTAAGTGAGAACTGTGTTTTGAAAGAAGTATATTGTCCTAATTGCGGCGAATCAATTCTATGCAAAAACCAAATTTCTTCTTTATGGGATACCTTCTGGAGTTCTTGAGTGTTAATGATTTTTTTGTTATCCCAAAACATTTCTTTGTATCTGAAGTCATTGAGAGGAGAAAACCATTAGGTGAAAATGCTCAGCGAGCTGGCTGGGTTGGTTCGAATATCCTCTTTTCTAAAATACCAAAAGCAGGGCGAATTTTTTATGTTGAGAATGGAAATATTATTGACAAACAAGATGTTTTGGATAAATGGCAGAAAACGGTGTTTTTGAAACAAGTAAAACAAATTGAAGCTAAAGGTTGGATTTTAGATATCATGAATTGCATAGACGCTCTAAACAAAAAAGAGTTTACACTTGATGATGTTTATGCGTTTGAACATGATTTATCTCTTTTGCATCCGAACAATAATAATATTAAACCAAAAATCAGACAGCAATTGCAGTTTTTGCGAGATAAGGGCTATCTCGAATTTATTGAAGCCGGTAAATATCGGCTCAAGTAATCGTCATAAACACAGTTGTAAAACGGAGATGCCAAAACTTTGAGGTAATTCTTTTGTCTGGTCTGAAAATCATGAAAGTATCATATGGAGCAGAAGGGGATCGAACCCTCAACCGCGTTCTTGCGAAGGACGCTCTCTCACAACTGAGCCACAGCCCCAATAACGTGATTATAGCTCCGGACATACATGAAGTCAAGGAATTCACGAATTGGCTTCAGTTAGTCTGTGCTCAATATCCTTTATTACAGCATCTATTAATTCCTCAGGCTCTTTCGGCTTTTTGCGTTTGAAAAGCAGCATTATGAATCTATCCAATCAAATTAGATAAGGTTTTCAGGGTTCAATCCATGCAGATAGTCAGGAACAAATCTTCCATCTTTGCGAATCAATTCATCGTCAAACCAAATCTCGCCGCCCCCAAATTCCGGTGTTTGTATAAGCACCATATCCCAGTGCACCTTTGATTTATTGCCGTTATCTGCTTCTTCATACGCACGACCCGGAGTGAGATGCAGTGACCCGGCAATTTTCTCATCAAAAAGAATGTCTCTCATTGCACGGTTGATATGCGGATTGAATCCCAACGAGAACTCTCCTACATATCTGGCGCCTTCATCGCTGTCAAGCACATTGTTTAGTGATTCGGTGTCGGTGCTGGCTGCTTCTATAATCTTGCCATCCTTAAAAACAAGCCTTATATCATCATGGGGCTTGCCTTGCTCAATTGTACCGGTGTTGAAGTGAATAACCCCATTAACGCTGTCCTTTACAGGAGCAGTGAACAATTCGCCATCAGGAATATTCTTATCGCCCACACATGGAACGGCAGGAATATCCTTGATTGAAAAAGTGAGATCTGTATCTAACGGACCAAGGATTCTTACTCTGTCCGTCTTCATCATTCTCTCTTGCAGCGGCTTTATCGCTTCTGCCATTCGTGCATAATCCAAGGTACATACGTCAAAATAGAAGTTCTCAAACTGCTCTGTGCTCATACCGGCCTGCTGCGCCATAGATGGTGTTGGCCATCGTAAAACCACCCACTTAGTATGGTCAACCCGCCAATCTAATACCGGACGCTGGTAATGCTCTTGTATAATCTTCATTTTCTCATCAGGTATATCGCTCATTTCAGTTATGTTGAAACTTCCGCGAACTCCTATATAGCAGTGCATTTCCTTCATAAATGCCAAGTCGCGATTTGCATAGATCTGCATTTGTTCAACGGTTGAGTTCATATAGATTGAGCGTTTTACCCGTGCGATATGGGTTTCAACAAACGGGATTCCGCCAGCTTCCACCACACTGTCCACAAGTAAACAGACCATTTCAGCCGGTATTTCATACGCATCAATTAATACACGCTCACCGGGTTGAACATTGCATGAGTAATTTACAAGCAGATCAGAGAGTTTTTTCATTCTTAAATCAAACAATTTCGAGCTCCTTTGATGGATTGGAATATAACATGTGAATTATTCTTACTTATTTTATTATACTATATTTGTTTGACTCTTACATCTTCTTTTGCAGATATTCTGCCAATTAATCCTTAATGCAAATTTTTCACTGATGTTTCATTTATCGATTAATAAGGCAGACAATTCAGGAGGATTTGATATACTGAAAAAATTATGTATATGAGCATGACTTTTCAATCATTACCCATATACCTTAATATGCATATTTTATATACTGTTATTACCAAACACTACAGGTTCATTTGCGGCATCAGATTCAATGGCGCCTGCAATATATGACTGTATACGCGCACCGGTATCAAAACTGGTTTGTCCTTGTTTACCTTCCAGTATGGCTGTAATGAATCGCTGATACATGTTTGGAACAGGCGGACAAACTACCTGCTCCCATGATGGGATATCTACATTATCGCCTTTGCATATCCTAAGAGTGTCCGGTTCAGGGCGGTCGAGAATCAAGTCTATGGATCCTTTATCTCCATAAACTCTAAGAGTAATGGTATTTTCGCGACCAACTGTCCAACGAGATGAATGAAGAACACCTAAAGCGCCGTTATTGAATTCAACATTCGCTATTAACGAATCATTTGCATCAAAGACATATTCACCTATACTATCAATACCTTTATTAAAGGTCTTCAGCTTACAATCAATGCTCTTAAACTCACCCACCACAAAGCTGGTTAAATCCAACAAATGAACGCCTATATCACCAAGTGTGCCCAAACTGCCGTGCTTTGTACTAAGTCTCCACAGTAGAGCAGGATTTTCTTTCCAGTCGCCCCAGCACTTAGATGCAAGCCAACATTGAAGATAGCTGCCTTCAACATGAATTATACGTCCTAATTCTCCGCTTGCTGCAATTTCCGCCGCCATTTGAGTGGCAGGTGAATTTCGGTATGAAAAATTAACAGCGGTAATAACGCCTTTTTTTCGGGCAGTATCTGCCATTTTGTGAGCATCATTTGAATTGCTGGCAAGAGGCTTTTCACACATAACATGAAGATTTTTCTCAAGAGCCATCATTACAGGCTGCATATGATACATATCCGGTGTTACAACGGATACTGCATCTAAATCCTCATTGGCAAAAAGCCGCTCATTATTCTCATATGCCGATGGGATTCCGTATTTATCCGCAAATTCCTTTGCACGTCCAGGAACTATATCACTGCAGGCTGTAATAGTGCATTCCGGTATCTTTTGAAATTCAGATGCATGAGCATTTGCCATTTCTCCAGTTCCAATTATCGCAAGCTTTATCATTTTACCACTCCTTTAAACTTAAAGTTTTCCTTTCAATAATTTGCGTTTGCTTTTCATATAATATAAATCAGAAGTTATCCCACGATATTTCCGGCGATGCCATGCGGTCAATAGTTGGGATATATCCGCCGTCTTCTATAACCAATCGAAAAACAAGCTGTTTGCAGGCATACCTTCTTTACTCCGGCTCTCTGCTGTTTGTTGTCATACGCCCTATTCATGGTCAGGCATTCTATCTACCGGTTTATAATCCATTACTGCCAAAAATCTATCAAGCTCATCCATATTAAATCCTTGTTGTAGTATTATAGATTATATTTATTATTTCAAACAGTAACACCTGCAATATTTATACTTGTTCTTTATTTTATATTCTGGAAAATGCTGAATTCAATCCGATTTACGGGTGATGTTATATAACAAAACCCCCTCGAATGTTTCACTCAAGGGGGATTGAATCTAAAAACCACTATTCTTCCACAGGTTTGCGCTTGTAGAAAAATCATACATTGTTTTCGATATTAGCCTGTTCTACTTTTTCCGCCTCTTCCATTTTCTCCTTTGACAAGCGACGCAGTTCATCGGAATTTGATCCTATTTTTCTGTTTGCATGCTCTAATAAGACTTTAACTCCAGGAGCGTAAAGTGTAAGGACTAATCGGCTTTATCTTAACAGCTTCAGCATATTTTTCATATCCCTGACGATACAGGCTGTCGGCTTCTGCTCTTATTCCTTCTATTTTACCGGCATAATCAAATAGCGCATGTCCCCATCTGGTCAGAATTTCCGTATCTTTCGGTTTGTTTTTGTTTGCCGCTGCAAATTTCTCATAAGCCTGAGAATATAGGTCATCAGCTTCCGCTTCCTGTACTATTGTCGCATGATTATTTTATAATTTTTCAACCATAAGCAAAACACCCTCTCGAATGCTTAATTCAAGAGGGTGTTTTATACACAAATCGGAAACTTATTTTCCCAGAAACCCAAAAGCAATTCTTCCGCCTGTTTCATTGTGGATTTGTTTGTTAGTTTTTTCCTATACTTTTCAAGTGTTCTCTTTACCATATTTATATAAGTATCTGTATCTTTCAGAGTGAACATACTCATCTGGAATTTCAACCGAACGAATTGTATTGTTAAGCGACAGAAAAATTTGACACGCCTTCTCCGTTATGCGGCACGTCAGCAATGCTTCTTCAAGATCTCGTCCGCAGCAAACCGGACCATGATTCTTCAGCAGTATTGCATTAAGTTCCGCAATAATCTTTGCTGCTTCCCTGCCAAGTTCATAATGTTGTTCGGCAGGAACATAACGCTCTGTTACGGGAATACCTCCACCTAAAAGCTGGCTCATTTCTTCTGTCAGCGGCGGCACAATGTTCACATTTGAGCATGCAGCCGCCGTTGCATAAAGCGAATGACTATGTATTATTGCTTGTATGTCTTCACGTTTAAGATAAATCTGCCGGTGCACTTCCTTCTCTGAAGTCGGCGTACGTTCACCTTTCAAGCGATTGCCTTCTAAATCAATAACTACTATATCTTCGGGCTTCATTTCATTATAATTTACACGGCTTGGCGTTAACAATATTTGGTCTTCAATGCGCATGCTTACATTTCCCCAAGTTCCAAGAAAATATCCCATAGCCTCCATGATTTTGCAGATATTGATTATTTCCATGCGTTCATCAGTAAAATTCATTTGGCAGCCCTATTCCCCTTCATAAAACAACACCTATATCAATATTATCCCTATAAAAATTAAGATTCACATATCTCCAAGGCTTACTTAACCTTCAATGACTTAATCGTTTAAAGCCTTTTCGCGAATCCTCCATGATGATTCAAGAGCTTCGTAAGTGTGTTTATAAAGATTATAAAATTTACTATATTCCTTTGTTTTGTTAAGATCCGGCTCAAAAAAACTATCTGCTTCAACAGTATTTGCAACAGCCTGCTCATAGTCCTTAAAGAATCCCTGCACTACTGCATTATTCATAGCTGCACCCTTAGCTCCCAGTTCTTCACCTTTAACTGTAACGATTGTCTTTCCCAAGACGTCAGAGAACATTTGACACCATAAACCGCTTTTTGCTCCTCCGCCGCAGACTGTAATTTTAGCTACACTCAATGGCATATGACTATAACAATCCAACATTGCATATGCAACGCCCTCATAGCAGGCGCGAAGTATATCAGCAAGGGTGTGACCACTTGATAAACCCGTAAAACTTGCTCGTGCATAGGGATTAACGAAAGGCGCACGCTCTCCGCCCGCCAGCAGGTAAGGATGATATATTATCCCCCTTGAGCCAATCGGAACCTGCTGAATCAATTTTTCAATATATTCATAAACACTCAAGCCTTCTTTTTCAGCCGTCTGATACAGATCTTTTCCAAATGTATCTATTACCCACTCAAGATTTGGCGCACCTGCCAACGATGCCATAAGTCTCAACCACTTACCCTCAACTGCATGAGTAACCGTCATTCCTGCAACAATTTGGTCAGAACATGGTTTGTCAATTACCATTTCGTGAAGAGCAGCTGTTCCAATAATCGAGCAGCACTGAGCTTTTTCTATTACACCACTGCCAAGCGCACATGCAGCAACATCCATTGGCCCCGATGTAACT
>JAPXND010000009.1:0-9025 GCA_033808695.1 Armatimonadota bacterium | reverse complement strand
GTGTCTAAAGACAGGCCTAACTCATTGGCGATGCCGGAAGATATTTTTGCAGCATTATCCTTGCTGCTCTTAATAGGCGGGTATTTCTTCTTGTATTTTTCGAGTCCGAACTCTCTGAAAAGCCTGTCATCATATTCCAGCGTTTCCATATTCAGGTATACCAATGATTGATCCGTTGAGTCAGTTGTAATCTCACCTGTAAGCTTAAAGAATAGATAGTCCTTTAAATGAAGTATATATTTGGCTTTTTCCAGACTCTCAGGATTATATTTATCCATCCATTTTACAATAGCATTTTGATTGCCCGTAAACAGCCTTGTCCCAGAAATTTTGAACACTCTTTCGATAGTTCCATTCTTCTCCCATTCATCAAAAAACTCGCCCGCACGACCATCGCAAAAGCAACACCCATTCTGTATTGGATCACCCTTCTCATCAATCAACCAGAGTCCGTCGCCCTGAGCAGTAATCCCTATGCCAACAATGCTTTCCTTAGGGTATTGCATAGTAATAGCTTTAATAGATTTTTTTGCTTTATCCCAGATCTCCAGCATGTCTTCTTCATACCAGTTTTCCTTCTGACAAATAGCATTCAATGCATACCCATG
This sequence comes from Armatimonadota bacterium, assembly GCA_033808695.1. Lineage (GTDB taxonomy): Bacteria > Armatimonadota > UBA5829 > DTJY01 > DTJY01 > JAPXND01. The sequence continues at coordinate 8,417 of JAPXND010000009.1, read as the reverse complement.
CCCAACAACTTCTTTTCCGGACATATTGAAAAGAACTGCTTTGATACCAGAAGTACCTGAATCGATGCCAATAATATATTTTTCCATACACCTAACCTCATCTCATTTCGACAGCAAAAGCATTCATAATTATGAGACAAGGCTACTGATAATCTCAGTAGCCTTGTATTAAATTCTACATGTTAAATCACATTAATCCACTATCTCTTTACAATAGCAGCAACTATAACAACGGGGCTGCACCATCTACACTGAATGAGTGCGATATTCCGCTGACACTGCTGCTTGGTAAACTCAATATAACAAATAGAAACTATTATGTCAACAATATCGCAAATACACCTGCAGCTTATTCTTCCGCAAGATTAGGATTCAATTTATCAGCAACAGCTCTCTTTTCAGCTGCCAAACGATTCAATTCATCCGCCTCTTTCCCTGTTTTTGTCCTCGCCTGCGCCTCCAATGCATCTGCCCATGAAAGATATGTCAGTAAATCATCCGGTTTAATTTTTAATGCCTCTTCATATTTCTCATATGCCTGATTATATAATTCATCTGATTCTGCTCCGCTTTTCACAAATGCTTGTAATCGCAATGCATATGCCCATAGATGATATGCTGCAGTCTGATCAGGTTTTATCTTGATTACTTCTTTATACTTTTCATATACCCTATTGTATAATTCGTCTGCCTCCGCTCCTTCTTTTGTCTTCGCTTGTGCCAATATTGCATTTGCGTATGTTTTATAAATATTCTGATTATATGGTTTTAGTTTTACAGCCATATCATACTTTTCATAAGCTCTATTGTATAAGCTATCTGCATCTGCACCTTCTATTCTTCTTGCATGACATATTAATGCATCTGCCCATGAAAGATATGTATCACAATTATCCGGTTTTATGTTTAACGATTCCTCATATTTCTTATATGCTTTATCGTATAATTCATCTGCTTCTGTTCCGCTTTTCACATCTGCCTGTAATCGCAGGTTATCTGCCCAAAGCTGATATGTTGTAATATCATCCGGCTTTATCTTCAATGCTTCTTTATACTTTTCATATGCCTGATTATACAGCTCATCCAATTCCGCCCCACTTTTTCCAAATGCTTGTGATCTTAATGTATCTGCCCATTTATGATATATCGATATATCATCCGGCTTTATCTTCAATATTTCCCTATATTTCTCATATATCTGATTATATAGCTCATCAAATTCTGCACCTGTTTTTCCAAACGCTTGTGATTTTAATGCATCTGCCCATGAAAGATATGTCGGTATATCATCTGGCTTTATCTTCAATGCCTCTTCATATTTACCATATGCCTGATTATATAATTCATCTGATTCCGCATCGCTTTTCACAAATGCTTGTAATTGCAGGGTATCTGCCCAGAGCTGATATGTTTTAATATCATCCGGCTTTATCTTCAATGCTTCTTTATACTTTTCATATGCCTTATCATATAGCTTATCTGATTCTAATCCTGTCTTCGTCCCTGCTTGGCGCTCTAATGTATCTGCCCACATATTATATGTCAATATTTTATTCGGCTCCATTTTAATTGCCGTCTCATACTCATTATATGCCTGGCTGTACAGCTTATCCGCTTCTGCTGTTTCTTTTTCTTTTATGCTGGCTTGAAGCTCAAACAGCAGACTTTTCAAAAGATGTATTGTATAATCATCAGGATTCTGTTTTATTGCCAACGAAAGCCGTTCTGCAATGCTGCCTAATATCTCTTTGGTTTCTTTTTCATCTATTTCTAATGTTTGAGACCATAATGCAGTGTACCATAAACTATAAGCTTCATATTCCTCCGGCTCTATCTTTATCGCAGCCTCATACTTTTCATGTGCCAGATAATACAACTTATCCGCTGCTTTGCCTTTCCTGCCCTCAGCATGATTTACTAACGCTTCGCCATACAAAATATATATTGATGCCTCATCTGGTTTTATCTTTATCGCTGCTTCAAACTTTTCATACGCTTGGTTGAATAATCTGTCTTCGTCCGCTCCATCATTTTGCAGCGCTTGCATAGCCAATGCATTACCATATAAAACATAACTGTTATAATCGTTAGGATTGAGCTTAATGGCTGCCTCATATTTTTCACATTCCCGCTTAAAGGCTGCATCTATCTGATTCGATGTGTTTACCAGATTATTCGCATCCGCAGATGCGATAGTTGGAACAACAAATACTGTGAGAAATAAAATCGCTGAAATCATTTGTAGATGTATCTGTAATTTATTCTTCATTTTATTTGTCCTCTCTTTGGCTTAATCATGGTTTTTCTATTATATCACTTATATATATTAATGTATTCGATCCTGACATATTTTCAAACAATTATTCATAACCAAAAACATACAAGAATGCCATAAACACAATACTTTCTGGACTATTTCGCTCAAGAGGGTTATAGCCTAAGTCATCAATTTTTCTGCTTCTAATTTGTTTGATGCTTTCCAACCAGCATTTGTTGCATTAATTATAAAAATATTTTTAATAATAAAACTGTTAATAATATTCACAAACAAAAACTCCACTGTATTATTGAATTTTACATTTACAGTGGAGTTTATATGCACTTATTTGGCAGAATATTAAGTTGTATTCTTAATCAATTCGAGTTTCGATATTTTCAATCAGATCTGTTAATTCAGACATATTCATAATTATATAGTCTGCACCGCATTCCTTGTAAACACTCTTCACGCGTTCTGCTTCGGCAGATTTTTGTTCTTTGGAGAGTCCTTCATGCTCTTCTTCAGATAAGCCCATTATAGAGCTTCCTTCTACTATACCTACAGTTATAATGCCTGCATTTTTCCCTTCCAGGATATCAGCTATGGTATCACCAACTTTTATAACAGCATCTACCCCGCTCACCTTCAAAAACTCCATATTCTTATATATCATATACGGATATGGACGCCCCATATTGCTAACGGAATTAGGAGAAAACCATGCATCGGGAGTATAGCCCGCCTCCTTTGCTGCAGGTACAACATACGACATCATTTCGTCCGTATATCCTGTGGTAGATCCTATCTTTATCCCTTTGCCTCTCAGCTTCTCAATTGCTTCCAAAACATATGGCTTAGGACTTGCAAAATTATGAAGTATTTTAAAAATAGCCCGCTCGCTTTTTTCGTAAATTGCGTTTACATCTTCTTTGCTCCACATTTTGCCGTAATTTTTCTTCCATTCTTCAGTAATTCTCGGCATCTGCATCATGGCATGGATATGATCCCATTTCAGCATACCCATAGGCTCTCTTACTTCATCTGCAGTAGGCGTAATCCCAAATTCTTTAAACGATTCAATGAACGCCTGTACAGGGGCAAAACAGCCATAATCTATTGTTGTGCCAGCCCAGTCGAAAATAACTGCTTCTATTTTTCTCAATATTTTCTCCTTAATTTTTCTTATTCAAATAATCTGCAAAAATATCACAAAGCTTTTCGATGTCTTCCTTATATATTTCTCCAATATTTCCTACTCTAAACACATCTGCATCTGTCAGTTTGCCCGGATAAATTGCATATCCTCTTTCTTTTATATAGTTATACATTTCTTCAAAAGAAAAATCTCCTGTCTGCGGATATAAAAATGTTGTAATTATAGGACTTTGGAATTCTTCACCTATATAAGGCTTAAAGCCCAATTTCATCATTCTTTCTATAAGCAGCTTGTTGTTTTCGGAATATCTCTTCTGCCTTGCAGGTATACCTCCCTCTTCTTCCAATTCTTCCAGAGCCTTTGCAAAAGCCAAAACCGTATGAGTAGGTGATGTGAAACGCCACTTGCCATCACGGTCCATCTCTTTCCATTGAGCATACAGGTCTAAGGAGAGACTGGCTGATTGACCTTCGCATTTTTGAAGCTCATCTTTTCTGCAAATTATGAAAGAAAATCCCGGTACCCCCTGAATGCACTTATTGGCGGAGCTTATAATATAATCTATATTCAATTTTTTTACATCTATATCTATACCGCCGAAGCTTGACATTGCATCTACTATAAATACTTTGCCAAGCGACTTTACTTTTTCGGCAACGGATTCAATATCGTTTAAAATGCCGGATGTGGTCTCGCAGTGCACCATAGATACATGAGTAATACCGGCATCGTCTTCAATCGCTTTTGCAGCTTCCTTGGCATCAGGTATCTCGTCATAACCAAATTTTAGAACCTTGTGATTAAGACCAGCATATTCCGCTATGCTTACCATACGCTCACCATAAGCGCCGTTCGTAAGAATAAGGATTTTATCCGTCTTTCCGACTGCGCTTATCAATGTGGACTCCACGCCGAATGTTCCGCTCCCCTGCATCAATACGACGGTATATTCATCTTCGGAGACATGAGCAAGCGCCAGGAGACTCTTTCTAATTTTTTTCGTAATACTCTTGTAGTCGCTGTCCCAGGTGCAATGGTCTGTCATCATCACGCTTTTCACTGTATCGGTTGTTGTTAGCGGTCCTGGTGTTAATAATTTGTAATTTACCACTATGTCTCCTATGTTTCTTCTATTTGCAGCTTACACAGCCAATTCGATGCTGTTTTCGCCTTTATCCGCTTTTTAGCCGATATACTAAATTATAACATGCCACTCTATTTCACAGTCAAAAAAATTCTGCCGGCTCTCAACTATTTCACTGAAAATAAGGTTATAGCCTGAATTCAATTATTCTTCCGCAAGGTCAGGTTTCAATTTATCAGCAATGGCTCTCTTATCATCCGCCAGGCGATTCAGTTCATCTGCCTCTGATCCTGTTTTTGACATTGCATGAATTCGCAATGCATCTTCCCAAGAACCATATAAATCATAATTCATATCATGATTATCCGGTAAAATCTTTTCCATCGCTTCAAAATTTTTATATGTTTGTTCATATAACTGATCGGTTTCTTCACCTTTTTTATTCATTATCTGAACAAACAAGGCGCTATTCCAGATATCATATGTGTTATAATCTGGATTTATCTTTACTGCTGATGCATACTTATCATATACTTGATTATAAAGATCATCAGCTTCTTTTCCGCTCTTCATCCTTGCTTGAGCCAGCAGTGCATCTGCCCAATGATGATAAGTGTATATTTCATCCGGTTTTATCTTTAACGATTCCTTATATTTCTCATATGCCTTGTTAAATATTTCATCTGATTCTGCTCCACTTTTAAGTTGAGCTTGATACTTATATGCCTCAGCATAGGAATTGTATGTCTCATAGTTATCAGGTTTTATCCTCAATGATTTATCATACAATTCATATGCCATATTGAAAAACTTATCTCTCTCTTCGATATTTTCAACTCTCCCCGATTTAGATACTAATGCTTCTGCATATGAGTTACATAACAATACATCATCCGGCTTAATTTTCAATGCTGCCTTATACTTCTCTATTGCCTTCTCATATAACGCATTGCCTTCCGCTTTACTTGTTTTTCGTGTTTGTAATTCCAATGCATTTGCCCATAGCTGATATGCTGCAATATCATCCGGCTTAATCTTCAATGTCGCCTCAAACTTCTCATATGCCTTAGCATATAATTCATCCGCTTCTGGTCTATCTTTATGCATAGCTTGTTTCTTTAATAACCAACCCCATAAACGATATGTTTCATAGTCATTGGGGTTATGATTTATCATCGATTCATACTTAGCATACTCCTGTTCATACAGACCTGCATATCCTCGCTCATCTTTCAACGTATATTGATACGATAATACATCGGCTCGAAACTCATATGCATAAATATCATTAGGTTTTATTTTTATTATCGCATCATACTTCTCAATTGCCTTATTGTATAGTTCATTTGCATCTGGCTTATCTGCTGCATTTTTTTCCTTTTCCCATGCTTTAGATGTTAATGCAAAAGCCCAAGCATAATAAGCCGCTGTATCATCTGGTTTTATCTTTACTGCAGCCTCATACTTTTCACATGCCTTATCATATAATTCATATGCCTCTGCTCCATTTTTCCTTTTTGCTTGATAAACCAACGCTTCACCATATGAAATATAACTGTTATAGTCATTTGGATTGAGTTTAATAGCTGCCTCGTATTTTTTACAGTCTTTTTGGAAAGCTGCATCCATTGAGCTGCCCGCATCTGCGCCTGCAGAATCAGCTGCAATAGTAGGAACAACAAATATTGTGAGTAATAAAATCGTTAAAAGCATCCTTAGATTTATCCGCAATTTATTCTTCATCTTATTTGCCCTTTTCTTTGGCTGAGCCATGATTTTTATATATAACTTACACGTATAAATGTATTACTTCATCACATTCTTGCACTTAGACAGCAGCTGAAATTTTATGCTTATGCCTGCGTGAATTACAACTACAGCCAACAAACCTATTATTTTAAATAGTGCATTTGCCAAATCTCCTTAATTGTTGTTTGTGTATATACTTTACCACAATTTTATGCATTAAAATGCAAATTTGGCAAAATTTATCTCTTTTACTCTGATTGATAGAATAGCTGCAGCTGATTTACACTGCTTATTTAGATGCTGTTATTCTATTAGAGGTTCAAACGCCTGAAAACCTTCAAAAATAATTTACATAATGTGGGAAATTTGCTAAAAGTTTTTTGGATTGTGCAGATGACTGAGATACAGCAAATTGTTGACCTCAGTCATCTCTATATATGATGGTGGTTTTGGTATATTTGTTTTGGAGGCTGCTTTCTATTTTTTAGATTCAGATTTCAGTTTATCCGCAATTGCTCTCTTCTCAGCTGTTAAGCGATTCAATTCATTGCTTCTTTCCCTGATTTTGTCTACGCCTGTGACTCTAATGATATTGCATCTTTAATATATGTATGATAATTAATTGGAATAATCAATAATAAAGTTGATAGCAGTATTGGCAAATATTCATATAATTTATTTTTCATCTCATTTGCTCTTTCATTGAGTTGATTATGATTTTCCTATTATATCATGTATTTATCCCGCCACAAACAAAAAAAGGGAGCTTATCTCCCTTATAAAATAGAATTACTTATATAATATTAATCATTTTTGCGTTAGTCGCTTACACTCTTAATATCACCGGTTTTCATATAGTAAATCCGCTTGCCCACATTTGTTACATGGTCTGCAAGCCGTTCCAAATACTTAGAAATCATCATCACCCTTACAGCTTGGTCAACAACATTGCTGTCTGATTTTATTATATCTATAATTTCCTCATAAAGACTCATATCAAACTTATCAACAATGTCATCATCATCTATCATTTCACGTACTAAATCCAGATTTTTTGTTACAAAAGCCTCAAGAACATCCCTAAGCATCTTCTTCACTATACCAGCCATTTTTGGTATATCTACAAGCGGTTTAAACAGCGGTTTTGCCGACAGCTCCTTCGCTGTTTTGGCAATATCTACTATATAGTCGCCCATGCGCTCTATAGCCGTGATTATCTTCATGGTTGCTGCAATCTGACGCAAATCCGACGCCATGGGCTGCTGAAGAGCCAGCATGTTAAGGCACTCCTCTTCAATGGAGATGTTGAAATCATCCACCACATCATCCATTGCAATTGCTTCATCGGCAAGAGCAACATTACGCTCAGCAAGTGCAGTTATAGACATATGAAGCATTTGCTCAACTACGCTTCCCATCTTTATAACTTTCTGATTCATTTCGTTTATATCATCAGAAAATGCCCATCTTACTGTTTCTACCATCTTATTCCCCTTAACCGAATCGACCGGTTACATAGTCTTCTGTTCGCTTATCACTTGGCAAGGTAAATATCTTCTGTGATTCATCAAATTCAATCATTTCACCAAGCAGGAAAAAACCGGTATAGGATGAAACTCTGGCGGCTTGCTGCATGTTATGAGTTACAATTATTATAGTATACTTTTGAATGAGTTCTCGCATTAAATCTTCTATCTTCAGCGTTGAGATAGGGTCAAGCGCCGATGCCGGTTCATCCATAAGCAATATTTCTGGTTCTACAGCCAATACACGCGCTATACATAGTCTTTGCTGCTGCCCACCTGATAGAGCAAAAGCAGATTGTTTCAGTTTATCATGCACTTCATCCCACAATGCTGCTGATGTAAGGCTTCTTTCAACAATGTCATCCAGCGTACTCTTTGATTTTATTCCGTGGATTCTTGGTCCGTATGCAATATTATCATATATTGACATTGGAAATGGATTAGGGCGCTGAAATACCATTCCTATTTTTTTGCGTAAATCCACCACATCTACCGTTTTATCAAGCACATTCTGGTCGTGTATCATTATCTGACCCTCGGCTCTTGCTCCGGGAATCAAATCATTCATTCGGTTTATGCATCTTAAAAATGTCGATTTTCCGCATCCCGAAGGGCCGATTAGCGCTGTAATTTGGTTGGCTT
>JAPXND010000008.1:0-37014 GCA_033808695.1 Armatimonadota bacterium | reverse complement strand
GGTTAGAATGATAACCGGTGATCACAAACTCACTGCTGCAACAATAGGATCAGAACTTGGCATTGTTAATTCAGATAGCGAAGTATGTGTCGGATCAGAAATAGAAACAATGAACGATGATGACTTAGCTGATACAGTTAACAGATGCCGCGTATATGCGCGAGTGTCACCTGAACACAAGGTTAAAATTGTTTCTGCACTGCAGCATAATGGACATATAGTTGCAATGACCGGAGATGGTGTAAATGATGCACCAAGCCTTAAAATATCAGATGTCGGCGTTGCAATGGGTATTACAGGCACAGATGTAAGTCGAGAAGCATCTGATATCATACTTACAGATGACAATTTTGCCACAATAGTATCTGCAGTTGAGGAAGGCAGAACTATATATGACAACATTCGCAAATTTGTAAGATATACTCTTGCCACAAACTTTGGCGAAGTTTTAACAATGTTTTTTGCTCTTTTACTTAACTTTCCGCTTCCTTTGCTCCCAATCCATATACTTTGGATCAACCTTGTAACAGATGGTCTCCCTGCACTGGCGCTTGGTGTTGAACCGGCTGAAGACAACATTATGAAGCGTCCGCCACGGTCTCCAAACGAAAGTCTATTTGCAAGAGGGCTTTGGCAGCAAGTAGTTTGGGTCGGTATGTATATGGCAATAGGCACACTAATCATGTTTTCATTGGAAGTTAAAATAAATGGTATTGAGTATGCAAGAACTATGGCATTTTATACAATAGCTGCATTCCAATTGTTCAACGTATTGGCAATACGAAGAGAAACTCAATCTTTCCTTAAAACAGATTGGCTCTCTAATAAAGCGTTGCTGTGGACTGTTATTGGCACATTTACGCTTCAGGTTATGTTGATTTACATTTCACCTTTGGATAGAATATTTAAACTAGTATCTATTGAGATTTCAGATTTGGTAATCTGTACACTTGTTGCATCCACTGTTTTCTTTGCAGTAGAATTTGAAAAATATATTAGAAGACAAAAAATATCTATATAAAATATTCATGACTGTGGGATTTTGTTACATCCCACAGTCATCTTCAAATCTTATGGTTTATTCCACTTCCTTATACTAATACTCTCAAGCTCAAACGACTTATCTGCTGTATCATATACATTAGATAATCTTACATATACCTCATCTGATTTCAAAACTCCATACACTGTCAGCCTTCTTAGGAAGGCGCTTTTCGCTTTTTCAGATTTAGTTTTATCATCAGATATTTTTACATAAACATATCCATCCTTCAGATACGGAGTGAAATCTACCATTCTGATAAATCCAGTATCAGGAGCGCCAACAAATCCGGCAGCATCAGTTAGCTTTGTCCATTTTTCACCATCAGATGAACCGCTTATCACATAAGAGTTTCCTATAATAAATTCCATCCAACACTCTTTTACATCAGGCAGAGCTATCTTATAGGCGAATTCTCCATTATCATCTGTATATCTATTGTTGATTTTATCAACGCGGGAGAATTCATCCAAAACAAGATATTCTTTGTCTTTTCCAGGTGTAATTGTCATCAATTTCAGCAGTTCTTCTCTGCTTCCAGTAAGAAAAGATATGTCCGTAGATTGAGTTCTGATATCTTCAGACCATGTATCCATCCTTTGATACCATCGCCTGCCATCCGGAGATACATCAATTTTAAATCCATCGCCTTTGATTTTCACATCAATTCCCGCATAGTCTGCATCATCTATTTCAAATTTATATACAAGTGGTTTATCTTTTCCTGTAGAAATACGTCTTCCATTACTTACCCTGCCCGATTCTTTGACTATGCTGTTAATTTCAGAAGAGGTATCTGGAATTACATCAACCATTCTAATGGAACCTACTGTATAAGCTGCAGCGGGCTGCACTCTTTCATCTCCCTTCAGGAAGAATGGATTGATAACAATAGGATTGTATGTCAACCCTACATTACCCTCTGCATCATATATTGGGAATGAACCAACCGGAATAATTTGCTTATTATCCTGAGGGATATTCAAACCTTTAAGTGATAATCCTACATACTCAGGATTTGCATCATCCTGCGCCCATGGACCGTTGCCATCATCATGCCAAAGTTCTTTCGCCAAAATCTTTGAGTTAGGCTCACTTGGCACATTAAGCTCAAGAAGCTGGTTAGCCCAATCTATTTTGCCCGCCATCCCCCACACACCCATTGGCATAGATCCAAAATAGGTACTGAATCCGCCTGGGGCATCCATTTTCTTGCCATATCTATACATGCCATTTTCATCTATTGTGTATACTTCTAATGCTCTTTTAAACGCTTCATTATACTCTTCATTGCCTGTGGCATCATACGCAAGCCAGATAGCTTTTGTTGCATTGAAATGATCCCATCCACCTGGCCAGCCATTGCCATCATAACCTACTTGTGATGAGAGCATTCTTTTGGCAGCAATATCTAAATAATTTGTATACTTTGCCTCCATATCTCTATCGCCAATCAGTTTCGCAGTTTTAATCAACCAGGCAGCTGTTCTTACAGGAAAGAACACTCTAACAAGCTTTTTGCCAGCTATCTCACCTTCAAAAATCACATCCGCCGCATTTATCGCATGTGCCCTAACTGTGTATGCCAATGGATCATTATATTTTGTTAAAATATATGCTCCTGCTGCTAAACCTGCAGGAATTGCATTCAGCATCTGCTGAGGTGGAAATCCATTATGGATTAACTTCCCTGTGCTTAGAAAAGACTCAGCATTTCTATATACGTGCTCCATATCATTTTGATTGATTACAGGAAATGGAAAGAGCCAGACTTTTCCTGAAACCTTTCTGCCAGATTTTTTATAGGAGACACGAATTTCACCATATCCGTTTTTGGAAAGCGCCTGAATGTATTCCGGCTTACCTTCCCACATAATCAAACATGCAGAACCATATCCAACAGCTCCCCATGAGCTGTCTTTGCTTAAAATGATATATTTATACTTTGGATCTTTTATGATAATGTCACCATCTTTGTCCGAGGTATATTTAGTCTTTCTGTCGGGAAGATTTATTATACCGGGAACAGCTCCATTTCCTACTGCAAGAAGAGGCATGGCAGCATCCGGTTCACCTACTACCACCTGAAGATTTTCAGCATCAGAAGATGAATATTCATACATCATAGGCATATCTTCATCGCTCATCCAATATGCACCTTTAAAAGTTACATCGCTGCCATCAAGGGAATATTTGCGTTCAAATTTGTATGGCGATATATTCCAGTTTAAGCTGGATCTTGCAATGCCAGGTTCTCCCCAGTCTTTTGGAGTATCTTTGTATTTAAATTCATCTACAGTCTGCCATTTGCCATCAATTTCCGCTCTAAAGCCTATTTTAACTTCTCCGCCAATTGAATCGCCCCATGCAGACAGCACTACACGACCATCTTTTTCCTTTAACAAGTTATCGAAGGTGAGTTCCGACTTTCCACCGCTCCTATGGCGAAAGAAATAGTATCCTTTTGTGCCAGGAACATGAGCAGATATAAGTCCTTTTGCCAGCCTTCTTGCAAGCTCAATTCTTACAACAGGTGAAAAATCCGCTTCCCATGCCACGCCTTCAAGCATGCGGGCTGTATCATCGGGGAAATGCAGATTCCATGCATCTGAACTGCTTGATTCAAATCCCATATGAGTATAACTTACAATGTTGTTCCTCATATCAAGTAAGTTTTCATTATAATTCATTCCAAGATAGTTTACTTTTGGAATATCGTAAGGAGCAAGCTCCCTGCGCATACCATCACTTGATTTTAGAGGCGGTTTTCCGCCAAATGCTGCAAACCCCATAGATGCAGCAAGATTAAATACACACAAAGCTGTTATAAATAATCGCATTTGTTCATTTCCTTTCATAAAACAATCATCATTTTGAACATATTAATTATTGTTAAGTATAATTCCTTCTTAAGTCTTTATAACACATATAGCATATAAGCAGCTTTACAAAACAATTAGCATCTGTTATAATAACAACGTTAATGCGGGGTGGAGCAGTCTGGTAGCTCGTCGGGCTCATAACCCGAAGGACATTGGTTCAAATCCAATCCCCGCTCCCATTATAAACTATAAGCTTCGGACATTGCATTACGGAGTTTTTGTTTTCTGCAGTTGTTTTTGCAACCATGAATTCATGTTGGAAGATACAATAGCGCTAATCAAATACCAGCATTTCTGCCCGCTGTATATCCACTTGACCATGCCCACTGTAGATTAAATCCCCCCGAGTCTCCATCAACATCAAGTATTTCACCTGCAAAATATAGTCCTTTTATCAATTTGGATTCGAGTGTTTCAGGATTTACCTCATTGCAGCATATTCCGCCCGATGTTACCTGCGCTTCTTTTAATGGTCTTAATTTTGAAACAACTAGTTTTATATTCTTTAGATGATTAATTATCTCCAGCCATTGATTATCGCTTATACTGCCCGCATTCATTTGGGCTGAAATATTGAGCATATTTTTCACCAAAGAAACAAAGCTTCCAGGCAATATGCCGGATAAAATATCCGCAGCATTTAATGAGGGATAATATTTAATTGAATTATTGAAATGATTAAGCAGCTCATCCGCAGCTATATCAGGAAACATGTCTATATGGAGTTCTACAACTGATGTTGATATGTATGGCGCTATCCTACCGGCGAGTGACATTACTGTCGGACCTGAAACCCCATAAGAAGTAAATAGAAGATCACCCCTGCTCTCTGCAATCATTTTTCCATCGACCGATCCATAAACGGAAGCATCAATCTTCACTCCCTGTACATCCTTCACCCATGTTTCTTTTGTCTCTACAGGCACTAGAGCCGGATAGATAGGTGTCAGCGAGTGCCCCATTTTTTCTGCCCAGTATAATCCATCGCCGGTAGAACCTAAATGATGTGATGCTCTTCCGCCGGTTGCAAGTATCAATTTTCTACTCTTGATTGGTCTCTTATCCTTAACTGACAGTTCCCATATATCATTTGATATATGTATGCCATTTATATAGCTATCCAGATGTATATCCACATTGTTTTCCTTCACTATTCTGCCAAGCAGATCTACAACACTGGAAGCCTGATTTGTTATAGGAAATATTCGCCCATTATCTTCCTCATTAAGAAGCAAACCGGCATTTTGAAAAAAATTCATTGTTGCTGCTGCATCAAATTGCTTAATCACAGTTTCAATAAATTCAGGTGAGGAACCATGAAACCTATCAACCGAGAACATTTTGTTCATAAGGTTGCATCTGCCATTACCAGTGGAAAACAATTTCCGTCCAAGCTGTGCATTACGCTCTATTAATACAGTCTTTTTGTCCATTGAGGAGGCAGTTATTGCAGCCATCAATCCTGCAGGACCTGCACCTATAATTCCAACATCGTAAACTTTAATCATATTATGAATCACATTTTTGTTAATTAATATTTTATGGCATGAAAAGCTTCACGAATCCATTGATAGTTTTTCTCACTCATGCCAAGCGAATTGTAATCTTCAATATATCCAACAAGCTGCCATTAAAAGACCCAGCCTATCAACAAGAAGCTTAACATATTTGAATATCTTTTCTTTTGTTCCCGATATTGCCTTACGCTGATGGTCAATCGAACAGCAGAAACAGACAATCCCTGCTCATAATAAAATCATTAAATCCTTTGATAAAGTCAGCCTGATTAAATCCGCTTATGCAAATTCCAAATAATGAGGATATCCATAGGTATATACATCAGAATATTCAAAATCACGATTGCAATAATGTATTGGCAGACGCGGCGGATTATTCATTTCAATTGCGCACATAACAATTTCTTTAGGGTGTATTATAAGTTTTATTAAACCTTTTCTTGTAGGTCATCAGATCGAATGGTGTTTTGCCTGCAAGATAATGAGATCTATAAGCTATATTGTTGTAATTCCAATCTATTACATAGAATATCTGTTCATCAGGTTTGTATTGTAAGTTAGTTATAGATGTTACACTATCTTTTCGTGAATTTGCGGCACCTTCTGCGTAAACCTCACAAGTATCGGCATCAGATATTCTATAGACAGCTTCTATGTCAAATCTGGTATCGTTGCATATAACTAACTCCTGAATTCCATCATGAGGTTCTTTTAATATCGGTAATACTGGTGTTTGAGCAATTTTTATTGCATTATATGAAAGCTTTTTGCTGAAATAATAGTCAACTACTGCATCTGAAAATTGAGGCCAGCCATCTATTAAGTTCCACCATATTATTCCTGCTCTGCGCCATTTTTCTGACCGGAATTTTTCTATGAAGAATTTCTTTGCCTCCAATTGTGATATCTGACTTGCAAACGTAAAATCATTGATGTTATCCGGCACTTCACCAAACAATTCGCGAATTTGCTTTGCCATCAATTCAACACGATAATCATATAGATTTATTCCAGGAATTGGCGATGTGCTGTGCAGTATCCACTCAGAGTTGCTGCTGTAATGCCATACTTTCTCAGGCGAGATGAACTTTCTAATCGACTCGGGAGATGGAGAGCCATGATATCCAATCTCACTTGCAAAGTGCGCATTAGAATTACTGTAATAATCGCCTTTATAATAGTCTCTTGGACCCCAAAGATGGTCTTCAGACATATCCACTAAGCCATTGTTGTATGCAGTTTCATCAACATATGGTGAGCTCGGAAGATAAGGACGTGTCCAGTCTTCTTCTTTAAGCACATCAGGAATTACTTTTCTTGTTAGAATATTTTGATTTGGATCTTTGCCATATTCGCACCAAAACAGATCGCATTCGTTGTCGCCTGACCACAAAACGATAGAAGGATGCTTCCTAAGCCGTTTAACAACCGACCGGACTTCTATTGATAATCTTTTGGAGAATTCGTTGTCCTGCGGATAGATTCCACAAGCCATTGCAAAATCCTGCCATATCATTATGCCATGCTTATCACAAAAATCGTAGAATAAATCATTCTCATAGACATTACCGCCCCAGCATCGAATCATATTACATCCTATGTCATCAACAAGCTCCAGCATTTCTGGCAAGCGCATAATGTCCCGCGAATGATAAACATCAGCCGGAACCCAGTTTGTACCTAAAACAAATACTTTTTCACCATTGACAATAAAACAGAATTCACCTGTTCCATATGCATTTGTAATACTTGTTCTATTAAGCTTAACAGTGCGAATTCCATGTTTAAATGAAGAACTGTCTATTGCTGCGCCGTCTTTATATAGAATTACTGATATTTCATAGAGATTTGCATCTCCTCGTCCTTTTGGCCACCAAAGCATGGGATTTTCTGTATGTATATTCAATCTGCCTGCATTAAAAGTTACAGGTGCTTTATTGTTGAACTCGGAATCACCGCATTTGCCTTTGACTTCTATCTCATACTTCGCTGAATGTAAATCAGTTATCTGCATCTGGTAATAGAGCGTAAGTAATGCAGTTTTTCTATCAGAAGCTATTGATTTTGTTTCTAAGAATAAACTATCAATATGTTCATGTGTTTTGAAACGGATGTATACCGGACGCCATATCCCTGCAGATACAGCTTTCGGCATGATATCCCATCCATACATGTGAGGAGCTTTTCTTACATATAGTGATGGAAGGTTGTTATTATAAATCCCTTCTAACAAAGGCGGATAGTTATATTTAGCTGCCTCTAATACAGCTGGTTTAATATGAATCAATATTTCATTTATATCATTAAGATATTTTGATGCATCTGAGATTTGCTCAATCAGCATATTGTCATAGCTGCAAATCAATTCTCCATTTAGGTAAACATCTGCTATACAATCAAGTCCTTCAAAAACCAATTCAGCCTTATATCCATTAAAATCATTAACAGTAAACGTGCGAAAATACCATATGTGGCATTTTTCATATTGTGTTAAGTCGACAATATTCATGCCATAGAATGGATCGTCAATTATGCCATTTGCCTGCAAATCAAGCTCAAAGTTGCCGGGGACTATTGCGTTGTATACAGGCAGACCGGATTCTTTCACATCATTTATGGCGGAAAATTGTCTGTCTGTATCATCATAGGCAAATGACCATTGTCCATTAAGGCTGATATCATCTATTTTTATCATTTCATCCCCATATTTTTTCAATAATATTACGTGTGATTATTATCCAGTTTTTCACCCTGTTTTGATCATACTGCACAGTTTCAACATCCTTTAGTGTTATATCTACCACAGAATTACGGCATGCACTTAAATCCCTCATTAGTATATCAGTAATGCGATTCTCATCAAATCCATATCCTACCATGTCCGATGGACTTGGACGATAACTGAGAACATAGTTTTTTTCAATTTGCTCAGCACATTTTGAAACATTTGCAAATGGAGAGACAGCTATCCGCCTAAGATTTGGGATTTGCTTAAGCATTTCAATTTTGTTTGTTAAATCTTCGCAGCATCCATATGCAACAAGCCCGAAACGATTTAGTATTGGCAGTTGATATTTCAACAAAAACTCTTCATGCATTGCTGGTGACACACATGCGAATTCCTGAGCTGCCATATACCCCCAAAGCTGTTTTTGCTGTATACCATTTGAGTTAGGCTGCGGATCTGGAAGCTCCTCTGCGTATGCCATCGATTGATTCTGATCTGAATCCAACCCCCAATCACCTGCTTTTTCTGCCTGTATATGCGTCTCTAATATTCCATCAGACATAAACTTAGACAACTGATGCAGCCATTCTGGCTCAGTTACCATATCAAGCATGAAATTCTCAATCCCTCTCAGATATCCCAAGTCCGTTGAAATATCGCCACTCCACATTTTATATGCAGGACTTCTATCTATACTTACAGGAATTATATCACCTATTGCATCTGCGAGTTTATCATAATTTGCTGATGTTCTTTCTTCATCAATTTCGTGGTATGGTTTACGCAGCTTGTTGATATCTTCAGGTTCTTTTAAGGCATAATCGACCTTGAATGACCCGCGGGTTGTTTCCGATATTTTGCGGTCTACTGCAAATCCCCAACCATAACATTTATGTATTGCAGGCAAGGTTATCCAAGGCTCAAACACGGAATCATCCTGCAAATCATACCAAAACAGCCGATATCTTAGATAGTTTTCATATTCCCTATAAAATGGATCGCTGCATATACATTTTGCTTCAGGCATTTCACCCCAGGCAAATGCCCTTATATAAATCAATGGCAGGGATTGCTGCAGGCTGTTGTGTTTTCGCCAATCATTACGCCGAATTGTTTGAACAGGATCCTGAGCTGCATCCATATACCTTTTTGCCAATTCTCGAAGGATAAGTTTATCATTCATAAATTCTCCTTTTCCCAATCCAATGGTATTATTCCAATCTGCTAAAGGATTGACGCCGCTCAGTTTCCTTGTTCAGTTTTTATATTACCGTCTTACTATAGATTCTGCTGACAACAATATAGCAGGAGATACTGCAAACACAACTGCTATATTAGATGCTGCATCCCTATTTTACTTAATCTTTTTGTAAGTAATAATTACTGCACCTGGTTTGTCTTTTATCTCAACAAGCAGATACGAATCAATCAATTTGCTGCCCTTTATGCGCCGGAAGGTTCTCTCATCTGCATTTTTCACCATATATGTTGCATCAGGATCTAATCCACGCAATTGAAATCCAATAGCTGAAATAGGACTTCCTGGTCTACGGAAGGCTTGCACTACACCTTCGCCAAGATCAGGTCTGTCAAACTGCCATGCTATCCATTCATCATTCTCAATAGAAAATTTTGTAAGAGGATAGAAATCACCTGTATAGTATTCAGACATAGATCTCCATTGATCTACAAGCTTTCGCATAAGATTGTAATCTAAAGCATCAGACTGCATGTCCCACAGACAATTTATATAAGGCGCCATATTGCTGCGGAATATATACGGATCTACATCCTCTGTTCCGGTTCCGGATAGTGGAATCCAGAAAGAAATACCGTATGTGTGGCTTTGTGTTCCAATTGGTTCAATTCTGTAATCTGTGCGCCATAATGGAATAGCTCTGCGCATTGTTTCCAAATCGTTTCTTCTTCCACCTGATGCACAAGAGTCAATAAACATATTTGGATGTCGTTTTAGCAGCTCATCCCAGAATTTCAGGTAGCCTTCAATATGACGAATTTCGGTAATCCCCTGTCTATCCTCTGTATCATTTTTACGCCAATATTCCAATGGATCCATATTGAAATCCTGACGATATATATCAATACCTTCATCGGTCAAAAGCTTATCAACATGATCTATAAGCCATGTTAAGGCTTCTGTATTCCCAAGATTAAGCAATCCGCCGTTTGCTCCACCAAGTATCCAATCTGGATGATTCTTTGTAAGCCATGTATCTGGATGAACACGTTCAGGCTCAAACCAAAGAATTGTTTTTATACCATTTGCATGTGCATAATCGCTAATCGCACGCAGCCCATTAGGGAATCGTTTTTTATCAACCTCCCATGTGCCAGTTTTTGGCCATCCAACTTCATCAAATGGATACCATCCTGCATCCATCCACCAATACCCTATTTTGATATTTTCATCTATGTTTCTTTTTATAAATTCTATCTGATTAGATTCATTTGCAAGCATCATTTCACTAAATACATGAGAGCTGCAGCCAAATATGTCAGGTTCGGGCAATTTACCGCCCGGTTTTGGAACATTATATGCAAGCATCCATTTGCGCCACACATTCTGTGATGTAATCCAATCTCCACTCCAGAACTGCAGTACTATTAACGGTGTTCTTATTTCTTCACCTGGATGTAATTTCAGATGCGTCAGCTCCTGTCCCGCACAGATATTTAATCCCAGACCTTCATCTCTGCTCCAGCTGCTCATCCATTGACCAGGCCATCCTACAACAAAGATTATTCCCTGTTGTGTGGGCAGTTCAAGGTTGAAATAAGACATATCTGTATTATTGGGACGTCCTCTTGCAGCCCCTATATTTTTAATTGTAGAAGGCTCAAGCATAGTCAATTCTGGTGCGTAGTCTCTTCTTTCACATACACTTCCTACAAAATGATGAAGCTTGTATTCACCATAGTGTCCTCTCACCATATTTACATCAAGTGATTGGATATTTTCTATGATAGGAGTATCTGTAGAACCGGTATTTTTAAAGTAAACAGTCCACTCAACAGTTGGGAAGTCATTGTATTCTACTGCAATACACTTTACTTGCAATCCAGTAATCTCATCTGTATATATAGAGGTCAACTCATTCCGTCCTGAGTCGAGTCTCTTAGATGTCCTTTCACATTTCCAAGATCCTAAGAATTCTTTAGAGTCTTTGCCATCATATGTGAATGAAAAAGGCGGTGCATCACTTCGAATGATTTCATATCCTCCGCTCATTGGCATATCAGATAGATATATACTTTTCCCATTCGATAATTCAACCTTTGCATCTGCCCAATCCGCCTGATCGCATGAAATATTGTCGCCGGCATCATTTACAATCAATGTAAATTCTCTTGCTCCATTCAAATCAATATCAACCGGAACACCTTTCATACCTCCTTTTATAACATCAGATTTAAATACCCCTTTACCATTAACCTCTACCGAAAAAATTACGCTTCCCTGTCCGCCTCTTGTCTGTTCATTACTGTCAACTCCAACAACAGCAGTAAATTTCTCTCCACCACTTGGCAAAACCACCTGAATTCTACTGTTCGCATGGCAAAATAAACCTTTGGCATACTTGATACCAGCAATCTTTAATGGATTATCGAATCTGGTATCTTTTTGAACAGGATCAAAATTTTCAATAACATTTAATCCAACAATTGTTTTAATGTCTGATGGACTTTCGCCTTTTAATGCAGATGATGTCCATCTTTTTGCTGCAGTTATATCTTGCTGTGAAACTTCAACAGCACCTATTGACTGCATCAACATCATTGATGTTAATAATCCAGCAACCGTAATTAATGTAATCTTCATATTAAATATTCCTTTCATCTACTACAATATTTGCACCAAGGATTCCTAATGATCCATCTGCTGTCAGTATAGATATTTTTATATCTTTAATTACTCGTGTTTTATCTGCATCAAACGAAACCGCATAGATGTTTTTCAGCCACTCAAGTTCATGATATATCACATTGGACGCTTCACGTGCATTGAACGACCCTGTATTATATCCGTTGACAATTGGAATTGTTTGTATATAACCGTCAGAGTAATTCAGCTGTATTTCTCCAACTTTCATACCTGTTAGTCTAACTTTCCATTCCGCAGCTATAAGCAGTTCAATGCCTTTAATCGGCTTTCCAATGTTAATGATAACCGACTTCGGTTTATCGGATAATTGAAGAGCATTTGTATAATAATGCAAATCACCTAATTCAAGCAGAACAATGTTTACGCCTGTTGGTTTTACTTTAAAAGAGTATCCGTCGAAATTAATTGTCGAATTCTCATCAACCATTTTCGACATATCCATATCTATGGGTGCAAATCGCCACATGTTTCTGCTTTGAATTGTATCGCTGTTATACAAATGATCGAATTTCACCACCTCCCTTCTTCCACTTATTCTATATGGAATTTGTTTTTCCTTCTCTTTATTATTTATTGATAGTTCAATCGGAATTTGAAAATTATCCTTTTTCAAAAAGATTATTGCATCTTCTGCATCTTTTGATATTTTCCCCAATAAAACATCATCGTCTATTGAGAAATCTGCCAACGCTTTTTTCGGATCTGCAACTGACATTTTTGAATATGGCAATTTGATTGTTATTTTGCTGCCAGGTTTAGATCTGTATACAAGCGGTGTTGCTGTCATCGGCTTTGACAGAATACGAATTTTGTGTTCTTTAGCAGGAAGAAGATGCATGTTTAAGAATCCCCCGCTGGGATGAACCGCATATATTTCGAATCATCTTTCTTATTGGATGCTGAGATAGCAGTATTTCCAAATATGATGATTATTGTTATAACAAATATCGTAAATCTCATTATCTTCTCCGATATACATTCACATTCCATAATTTACGATAGGACAAACAATCTGCATTATCCTTCTTATAACAAATTTGATTTATAATTTTAATATATTATAATATTTATACACTAACTTATGGAGATGCAAAATGAAACATTTTTTAGCAGTGTTATTTCTTTCATTATTTACCATCTATGGAAACGCATATGAACTTCCATCAATGAATGTTCCAGATGGATTGGGTGTAAATATACACTTCACTGGTGATAAAACAAAAGACCTTGATATGATTAAAGATGCCGGATTTAGGTTCATCCGCATGGACTTTGCTTGGGAAGCTATTGAAAGAGTGAAGGGCGAATATGATTTTACAGAATATGACAAACTGCTGGATGGACTTACAAAACGAGGAATACGTCCTATTTTCATTCTTGATTATAATAATAGATTTTATGGGGATTTACGCGGAATTACTACAGAGGAAAATAGAGAAGCTTTTGCCAATTTTGCTGCTGCCGGAGCAAAACGATATGCCAACAAGGGAATATTATGGGAGCTTTGGAATGAACCGAATATTAGTGGGTTTTGGAATCCGCAGCCTAGTGCAGATGATTATATGAAACTCGCAAATATAACACTTCCTATGATAAAGAAGGCAGACCCTCAATCAATTTGCATAGCTCCAGCAACATCAGAGATTGATTTGGGCTTCTTGGAAAAGTGCTTTAAGCAAGGGCTCC
This sequence comes from Armatimonadota bacterium, assembly GCA_033808695.1. Taxonomy (GTDB): domain Bacteria; phylum Armatimonadota; class UBA5829; order DTJY01; family DTJY01; genus JAPXND01. The sequence goes on along the minus strand of JAPXND010000008.1, from coordinate 23,255 downwards.
TTGATATGATAGATGCTGTATCGGTTCATCCATACCGGCAGAACAATCCAGAATCCGTTGAATCTGAAATCAAAAAGCTCAGATCACTTATAGCCAAATATTCTCCAAGCAAGGCAGATATTCCTATTATTTCAGGGGAATGGGGATATTCAACCGCCTCGTTGAACATAGATGATACAATACAAGGCTATTATCTGCCCAGACAGTTTCTCACAAATCTCAGCTTGGGAATTCGTATTTCTATCTGGTATGACTGGATTGATGACGGTCCTGACCCAAAAGAACCAGAGCATAGATTCGGTACAGTAACTCAAGATTATCAGCCAAAACCTTCATACTTGGCAATGAAAAGACTCTACAATTCATTAGATGGTCTTAGATTTGTAAAACGTCTGAAATCCGATAAAAAAGATTATATTTTGTTTTTCTCTGACGGAGCAAAAGGTGTATTGGCAGCATGGACAACAGGGACAAATCATAGAGTTGATATATATGGCGAAAAAATAGACCTTAAGCCATATCCACAATATATGCCAATAAAAAACAGCTTTAAAGAAATATTTGCCGATGGTTCATGGACAATTAAGCAGAAAACCACCAACGTTATTGCTGGTGCAAACAAATATAAACCAATGTCGCCAGAGTTCACAATAACAGTCCGCAATCCATTTAAGCAAAAGATAAATGCAAAATTCTCCACTGTTAATGGAACCGGAATAGTTGGCGGATTTAATGCTGCTCCATCTATAAGTGTTGAGCCAGGAAAAGCAAAATCAATTATATGGAATGGCAGAGCAACTAAATTAGACCAAAATGGATTAAATGTAACGGTAAAAGCCAATATCGACGGTATGATGAGCAGTCAAACCATAACATTTGATTGTGTTAATCCTATAAAATCAGAAATTTTCCTATCGCCAAATAATAATCCTTTGGTCTCATTATCACTGCCTGAAGAAACAATTGATGGTGTATTAACAGTTAAAAATCTAAACACCAAGAAAACTTATTCGTATAATGTTAATCTTTCAGCAAACAAAGAAAAATCCTTTATTAAATATATTAACAAAAACAAGCTTACGGATATAAAACCAATTTATTCTGATAACAATATGATATTTATGCTAAAAGATGAATATATTAAACCATCTAGTTATCATATAAAGTTAACCTCAAATAATCTTATATTTATAGATTCTAACAATATCAAGGTAAACATGCTGGATATCAATCCTGCATCAATAGGCGCACATGATGACGGTGATTTGAAAGTCAAAGCTGAATTCAAGTTATCACCTGTTGCAGTTAAACCGTTTTATAATGAAAGCATACAAGGATATAACTTTAAATACAAATATGAAGATGGATGGAAATTTGTAAGAGTAGCAGCAGATAAACCTATAATACTTCCGAATAAACCTAAATCAATAGGTGTTTTTGTTAAAGGCGATGGGAATAATCTTCCTTTAAGGGTTCGATTTAAGGATGCAGCAGGAAGAACATTCCAATCAGATTATGGGAGTTCCGATTTAAATGAATGGAGATTTTTAACAGCTCCTATTAATGATCCATCCGTTGGAAGCTGGGGAGATACAGGATCTCCTGACAGAATAGCTTATCCTATTGAAATAGATACTTTAATTCTTGTTGACAGTAAGAGAAATGCCGTTGAAGGAGAAATCCAAATAGCTGGATTTCAGATAATATACTAAGACATTGAAAAAGGCAGGTGCATAACATTGCGCCCGCCTTTTCTAAATCAATATTCAGGTTTTAATGAATCCCATTTCCATGACACAAGAGCATTCACACTCATTGGCTTAATCTCAACCTCATTTGTGAATCGATCAATTGGTTTATTGTCAATCAATCCATCAGGCAAAGACGAATCATATGAATAGTGATATAATTTTTTGTCAGGTTTGCCATTTATCTTTATTATCTTTTTAGCAAGCCCATCATTTACAATTATCAATGCAAACAAACCATTATCATCTGCCACCGATGCTGCATGAATTCGCTTATATCCTGCCGAATCAAATCCGCCATCTATATTGCATTTAACTGATTTCATACCTGGTCTAATCGACTTAGTAAGTAATGAGTATGGATAGAACACCGGTTTTTTTGGTTTCAATTTATTGTCTTCTATCAGGAATGGGCAATTTCCGACAGATGTATTCCACATAAAATTATATGCCCATCTTGCAAATGCAGTAACGCCATTATTCAATCCGCCAATCACAAGCTCAGCATTACCCAAAGTCCCTCTGTAATTTGCTTCATCACCTTTTGTGCCTGATCCAAATTCAGACATGAATAAAGGTTTTTCACCAAGATCTATTGCGGCATTTTTATAGGATTTCAAAAATTCATCAAGTGTTCCGCCACTTGAGAATTTGCCGGGGGCTTCTACCTCTGATGCATAATCATGGAATGCAAATGCGTCTACAGCATCTCCCATTATTCGATTATATCTCGGAAATCGGAATTCAGCTGCGGCTCCGCTTTCAGTAGAATCAGAACCCATAACATAAACCTTATCACGTATACCAAGTTCTTTCAGCTTTTTATCAAATGCTATGGTATATACATAAAAATCACCAGGGTAATTTCCTTTATAACTCCAGCAAGGCTCATTCCACAAAGAAGCATATTTTATATTAGTGTAACCGTATTTATCAATCCAGTTTTTTATCACAATTGCAGCTGAATCAACGAATCTGTCATTAGGATAAGGAGGATCGGCATAATTAGTGGTCATATCTCCATAGAACCAGTTGCAAGCCAGAAGAGTTATATCAAGCTCCTTCAAGCCCGACAATACTTTTCGATAAAATACTGAATATTCGCTGTCATCAAGTTCGGGTTCAAACCTGCGCAAGTCATTTTTCATGCAATATTGGGATACATATCCAAATCTTATAAACGACTGCTGGTCCCATTTGGCGAATTTCATAAATTGATTAATCATATCATCAGATGCATTCATTTCATAAGGCGGGCCCCAAACAAACTCCCAGTTCCACCCTACTCCAATTATTGGATCCTTATATGATTTGCTGGTGTTAATTGTTATCTGTGCTGATGAATCTTCGTCCACAGCCCATTCAAGAGGAATTTCTTCAAGCGAAAAATCATCAAACCAAGCAGTGCCATACTCAGATGCCAATGCACCTTGTATTACTACACTTGCTGTATTGGAAGGAAGGACAAAATTTCCACTGAACTTTTTCCACTCGAATGTGCCTCCAAAGGCAGCGGAAAAATCCCCCATCAAGCCCAAATTGCTAGAATCATCAACTTTAATTCCTTTGCCATCTTTATCCTTAACCCAAACAAGCAGACGCCCTGCTTTCCATCCTTGGTTTGCAGGTATTACCTTTTCTGCCTTTGCCCAGGCTGATACGACAATCCTTCGCTGTTTGTTTACTACTCCATTCAGCTTTATAGGCTCAGTTAAAAAACTCCCTCCGCTTTCAACTCTAATACTCGTTTTGCCTGTATGAGATAATGATGTATCAATCTTTGCAGCCTTGTTGTCAAAAGTGTATCCTACAGCATTAACACCATCATTTTCTTCAAAACTACTGTTCCGAATCATATTGCCATTGCATATGGAAATCGTAAACAGCATCAATAGTAAAGCAAACATTCTTGTCATTATTGTTCCTCCAATACAATTTTTATCATATATTGCATCATTTCAGTATCAACCATAAGAGTGTTATTCGAATAAACTTCAGGGCTGCATTTAATCTGTTTAGGCTCTACTCCATTTATAATTACATACACATCCGTTATTTTTTTGTTAAATGTGATATTGCATTTATCTGTTGCCATAAGAATCATAGATGAAGATTCAGATAATCCCTTATTGTCATCTGATCTAATAATCATTCTACCATTAGTTATACTGCAAATTTGTTCATCGTTAATGCTAATGTTCCCAGAACCTTCTATAAAGTCCACTCCATGTCTGCCCAGGTGGACTACCATATATCTGTCAATCATGGCATTTACAGATGTTTTATCATCTAATCTGATTTTAACGTTACAAGGCTGCTCTTCAGTTTTAAGAGAATAGAGTGTGCCATTGATTGTTCTCATCACCTGCAGATCGATATTTTCAGAGGGAGATACATCCATGGTTCTTATAGGTTCAAGAATACTCCAATTCTCAGAAGAAGTATCAATGATTTTAATTCCTCTATCCCTCAGCAATTCTATTTTAGAGCGCAAACTATCGGTCATATAGGGAGTAATCACTGCTTTTGTAGAATCCGGCAGAGAATCTAATGATTCTTCCTGCCATACGCCAAATATTGCCTTCGATCTCCATAAAGTCCCAATTGCATTGAATATAGGATCCATGTTTTTATTGCATGCAGTAGGAACAATTAGATATACAGATTCATCTGCTGAGGATGATCGAGCCAAACCATAGCCCATATGCCCATACCTGCCAAGCGCAATTGCTGCTTCTGCAGGAAATGGTGTTCCATGATAAATGGAACCATATGCAAATCCGCTTGAAGTGCAGCATATACCAACGCCATTTGCAGGCCATGAGTTGCCTATCTCAATAGCAGGAGCAAACCAACGAGGGTCAGGATTCTCTTCATGGATAGCTTCTCTTATAGGAATAGCTGCAAAGCACATCTCCGGAGCAAGCCAGCTCACGCCCCATTCATACGACATAGCTGCAGCTGCACCTGATGCAAGCGCATAATGCACATTATCATCATAATTCAATTCTGTATTCCAGCCGTTTATTCCAAATTCTTCAAGAATCAATGGCTTGTTCACACAAATAGAGTCATAATATGTAAGTGTAATTCCTGTTAGTGATCCAAGATAGCAATGCCATGGAATGATATCAGCATCAAGATTGCCAATATGATTATCTCCGCCATCTGAAAGAGAAAACATATATCCCGGCAATACAAGCTGTTCTCCGCCAGCTGAGCGGATGGCAGCTGTGATTTCCTTAGACCATCTTCTAAAGACTAATGAGTTGCGATATGAGCTGTTTTCAATTTGCAAATCATCCCACGACATAGTAGGATCCATTTGTGTGATATCAGGATCCATTACATATGTTTCATTTGAAAGATTGTATACAATGTTTCCCGCATTTTTCCATCTTGATGCAATAACAGATATATATTCCTTCTGCAAATCCATGTTTCTTAGAGAAATGCTGTATATATTGAAGTCTCTGTTATCTCTAAAGTCGAATGATACATGCTCGCCATTATTTCGTTCAAAGCCTATAGTCCTAACCCATTGAGTAAACACACATACATCAAGCACAATTCCATGCAGAGATGCCAGATATATAGATGCATCCATCGCCCTGAGCGTTTGTTCATCAAAAACCGGATCCACCCATATTCTTACTATGCGGTATCCTGCTCTTCTTATTCCAGCAAAATCTATATTGCAATTCAATGGTCTAAAATCACGCCATACCCATTCCCACCATGAGCTGGAAGGATAGTAATGCGTTCCTACCCAAAATGCGCTCCTTCCATCTAACTTCAATGCAGGACCATCTGTTTCCATAATTTCCGGCGTTTTCAGTTCGCCATCTATTACAACTATTCCAATATCTCTTCTCTCTATAACAGTTGGATTGCCATATATTGAAAGATTATTAGCGTTTTCCTTATCCTGCAGCACTTCAACCCGGATAGTATATAACCCTTCGCTTTTGCTTATAAGCAAGTTTGCAACGGCTTCAGATTCACTTAAGCCATTTGGGCAGCGGCGATGCGTAACTATATGATGAAATTCATCATCCTCTGGCTTTTTAAGTGAATATCTTATAAGCGCCGAAGAAGATTCATTCTTTGTGTTATTTAACCTAACGCGTATATTAGCTCTCTCACCAGGATGATAAAGTGAATATTCGGTTTCAATACGCTTAATCTGTATTCCGCTCTGGAAATTATCATTTATGATATCTAAAATCGACAGCCAGTCATTTTTTGACATGGTTTCTACAGGATTATCAAAAAGAAAGAACCAGCATTTACTTCCTGCAAATCTCCCTCCTGCAAGTGATGATGAATGATAGTTCATAAATACAGCCGGATAGCCAATTATCTCGCCAAACCTGTCTCTGGCGTCAAACATAGGGAGAAAGTCCGCCCTTATTTCCTCATTTATGTTATGAAATCCCAATTCCATTACCGGTTTTATATATGCCGAATATAAATTCGATTGTGATATTCCTTCTGAGACTCTGAGATTAAAGGGGGAATTCTCTGATAATGTAATGTTCAGCTTTGTATCTGTAGGTCTAAATGAACCTATCCATAAATCAGCTGGAATTTTATCCGGTCTGCCAATCCATACCATACTGTTGCCAGATGCAAGTGAATCAACCAGCAAATCATTGTCTACAAGATTTATGGGTGTAACCATAAAGTCGTTTAGGCTGCCATCCATGATTTCAAGAAAACCATCATCAGCAACCAAATGTATCAATGGGTCGGTATTTGATGAGCTGTAATGTTTTTTAAACTCATCTGGTTTTACTTCAACTTTAGCCATATTTGCGGCATTCATATTACTGTTTTCTGTGCTCATTTATGCCTCCAAATCAGTTTATAATGTCAATCCATATAGGACTGCTCCATGCACATTCATCATCAATCTGTGTAACCTTTGCATAAAAGTAAGAACCATCAGGATAGTTCATATTTGTTTCGAATTTAATTTCAGCAATCTGTGTGCTGCAATCGGCAGAATACATTACTTCACCATTACATATAAGCTCTATAATTCTGATATTTGTGGTGCCGCCTGCTAAAACGCTCATTGTTAATAAGCTTCCTTTTGCAGCTTTAAAGCTGCTGCCCATTGAATTGCCATTAATATCAAACTCCAGCAGTATTCGTTCTGCAGTTGCTGCATAGCAGCTCTTAGATTTAATACCTGAGAATATTCTATCTCTGGTCAATTCGTTTGTATAAACAGCGGCAAAACCTTCCCGCCAGCCCAAAACATGGTATTTAGATGGTTTGCAGGTGTTTCCTGGATTGGCATGATGTGAATCTGCACCGCCTATAAATCCAAGACGAAATCCTTTATTCAATCCATTTATGGCTCCTTCTGCATCGGGATTGTTTTTGAATTCAGATGGTCCCCAGCATGAATATATCTCAAGAACAGGCATCAATGAAGCATCATATTCTGTCCATTTGAACCCGTGTGATGTGTGTGGAATAATCATTATATCATTCCGATTTTTATACTTATTAAGCAGTTCCGAAAGAGTGTTTGTAGTATTATTGCCAACTATGGATATGTTGCCTACATATATTGGGTTTTCTTCATCTTCATTGTTGAAATATACATTTGCATGACCTTCAACACCCATCCATTCATATGCCGGAATTGTTACAAAGCTGCCAGGAACATAAAACTCATCAGCAATATCTTGCACATATCTAATTCCACCATACAATCGGCATCTTTCATGTTCAGCCAGTTCCCAATCATGATCAGTCATTGCGCAAAAATCCAGCAGCCCTACATAACGTCCATATGGATAGTAATCATCCGGATTACCTTCTCCATCAGAAAGCATTGTGTGTCCATGAATTGCACCCCAATAGAGTTTTTTATTATCATCCTTTTCCACGCATTTTACCACAAGGCTTGATGGTTTAAGTGAATCACCATATGCTGTGATAATATGAATTCCGACTTGCTTTATCTGCATTCCTTTAAATGTCAATAATCCCGCTTCATCTGCACCAATTGTATATTCAGCATTTATTCCTGCACTGTCAGATTTTATTCCAACCTTACCGTTGAAATCTTCAAATACAGGGTTATAATTGTCGTCTAAAACAGCAAGTTTGATATCAAATATTTCATCCTTGCTCACAACCATTGGAAGCGCAAATCTAATTCTTGCCGGCGGACTAGAATTGACACAAACACTGGGAACATTATCATAGCTCAAAGGGTAATATATGCCATTTCCGATTGCATCCAAATGAATAGGGAAATATGTATTAATTTTAGAATATGTTTGTACCTTTATGCCATCTTCACCATTAGAATATTGGATGCGTATAGAATCACCTTTATTCAATCTGCCTTTTGTAACTTTTATTGAATATACATAACCAAATACTGCCATTGGATGGAAGTATGGATGCAAATCATATTCCATTTCGGCATCTTCGGCAGTTGTTAATGTTACTGAGTTATCGAAAAGCTTTGGAAACGACCATGAGCTGTATGGAGTCTGAATACGAATCCCACCACCCTGATTTATTCCAGATTTACCAACCACATAATCAATAACGAATTCATATGTATTTCCTGCTTGAACCATATCAGGTAAAATGGCGGCTGTTCCTTCCTCAATCGGCTCATATATTGCAGCCATAATCTTTCCACTTCCACTTGTTGATATATACGTTGGAATATTGTTAATGTCTTTTACAAAATATTTGTTGCCGTTTTCTATCTCAAACAGTGTTTCATCTGTATATTCTATCAGCAGATATAATGAGGTATAGTGAGACCAAAGGAAACTTTGCCATCTTACAGTTTGATCATCTTTATGCAATATTCCAACCACATCTTCCGGCTGGGTAATTCCACCCATACCCTGCATGCTCAATATACGCCCTCTGCGAATATGTGCAGTGAACCCTGCCTCCCAATATGAGGTATCCGGCGCAGGCTGTATGATGATTGCTAAAGTGTTTGTTTCCATATTATCCTTTCGATATTATCAGGAATTAATTTACATTATGTCAGAAATTGTTTCGATACTCATATCTACAATACTGCATGGATAAATTCCTCTATGAAACAAATCATTTGACACACAGAAAAAGGCGAAAATATAATTTCCGCCTATCACTAATCTAATTTGTATTTGAGTTTAAAGTATAGAATTAATTTTTTCTTCTATGCTTTTTTTAGGATGAGCCCCAACAAATTTATCTATCAGCTTTCCTTCTTTAAATATCAAGACAGTTGGAATGCTCATAATACCAAACCTTCTTGCAACTTCAGTTTCCGTATCTATGTTTAGTTTGCAAACCTTTATTTTGTCGCTCATCTCATCTGCAATTTGATCCATAATCGGTGAGAGCATTCTGCATGGACCACACCATTCAGCCCAAAAATCTACAATAACAAGTTTTTCCATATCATCAACTAATTCATCAAAATTTTTTTCATTTGCTTCAATTGCTGGCATAATCTATCTCCTGATTTATTCAATTTAATCATCTATATTGCAAGCGCCGGATTTGCATGAACACGACATTCCGCTACCACTTATGATTCGTCTTGTATCATGGCTTTCACAGTTTGGACACTGTCTTCCACCCTCGGGAGTACCTAGCGGCTCCGACATAGCAAACCTGTAGCCGCATTCATTGCATCTGTATTCGTATATCATATCCAACATTATTTATGCCTCCGGCAACATTAGTCTATATCAATGAAAAACCTTTTATTCATTGATGTGCATATTATACCCCATGGGGTATAAAGATAAACCTTCTAATCAATATTTCATTAAACACTTATTAATGTTATCAAATGTCATCCCAGAAATCGCAAATGATTTATCTCTCCCTGTATGTCCGGAAACTAAACTAATTTGTGATTTTTTTATATTGAGCAGGTTTGAAAGAAATTCAATACATGCCTTGTTCGCCGCACCATCAACTGGCGGAGCTGTCAGCTTAATACTCAGCATATCTCCATCCCAGTTGGTTACTTGATTTATTGAGCTGCGCGGGTTGACTCTTACTTTTAATATTAACTTTTCCATACCTAACCTTTAACAATTTTATCAAATAAATCTTCGTAATGATCTTTTTGCTCATCTGGTATAAAATCTTGGAATTTCAAATTCTCAATTTTCAGCATGCCCGTTTGACCAACGCGTATACCGGTATATGACTCTAAAGGAACACTATATTCAACCTGGCGACCAGATATATCAAACAGAACAAGGCACTGCCATAAATCAGGTTCATCAGATGTATCTTTAATCTCTCTTTTATCCATAACCGTTACTCTATACTCATGTGGTTTATTGTCTTTATTCCTGCGCCACTCTTTTATTCCTTTGCGCCATACGTATATCAGCATACCCCAAAGAATCAATACATATAATGTTAAAGCTATCATTATTATGGTTGTTTTCATTGTATCAGCCGCTCACTATTATCATTAAAATAAATATTATTGTATTGTTCAGCGAATGTGCTATTATGTTCGGTATAAGGGATTTGCATTCAATTGTAAGAATTGTATATACAGATCCTAAAACAAAAATTGGTAGAAAACTTAGTGGAAATGGATGCAGCAATGCAAATAATACAGATGATAATATTAATCCGGTTGTTACATTCCACTTTTTCCGAAAACTTGTAAACAGTATACCTCTAAAAAATACCTCCTCTAAAACCGGCGCTAAAACACTAACAAGCAGGAAAATAATAATCCTGGAAAATGCATCACTGGATTGCAGTAATTTTGGCGCTATTGAATTTGGTGGAGTTGGAATATATGTATCTACAACTTTACTGATAGATGATGCAAACAGCATCAACGGAATGGAAGCAGCATACCCGGCAAAACCCCATCCAATATTTTTTGGTATTTTACCTTTTGTTAAGCCTATTACTTTAATAGACCAATTTCGCAGGGATAGCCTATTTCGTAAATAAAACAATGTTATAGCAGCAGAAATGATTTCTGATATCAGGGATAAAACTAATAGTATTTGGCTGCTGATAATTTCTCTCATCCCCATGATAAAAATCAGAAATGAGAACAGCAAACTAACTGCCATCTCAGATATCAAAAATACAAGAAACGCCTCAATGAGATAACCTGACATATATGACTTATCAATTGGAGACATCTCATCTGCAGCTTGTAATTGAGTTTGCCTTAATCTTCGTTTATTCCTAAAATACAAAATCACATAAACTATTAATATTATTGTTCCAGCAAGAAGTATAATTGTAAAAAAGCCAAGTCCTATCAGCAATCCCGCTAAAGATATAATTGATTTTGTAAATATTTTGTCTTTTTCAATTTGGTATTGCGCCTGATATTTTTCCCCGCCTTTCAGCTTATAAACATCTGCCAATGCAATAGGTGCAAAACTGCCTAATTTCAAATTATTTATTTCATTTACATAATATCCAACCTTTTTTGGATTCTGTTTCGAATCTAAATATATCTCACTCCATAATGCTGCTTCTTTTTTAATATTAGTTCTCTCATCTGCATCTAATTCTAAATTTTCAGATTGGGAAAGCAGTTTGTTTATTGCATCAGTTCGCATCTTTTGACTTTCTAGAATTATCAGCTTCCTCAAAACAAAAGGAACAGGATTTGTATATGCGGCTCTGCGATAATTTATTATTGCTGATTTTTTTTGCTTTTCTCCTAATTCAATTGATTCCTTATCAGTAGATTGATTAATATTATTAAGCTTTTGAAATACATAATAGCTTTTAATTTCAAGATCACCGGTAAGAATATCAAGAAATGCATCACTATCACCATATTTGTCAATGCTGACTGTGTGCGATTTAAATGCCAATATAAAAATGAAAATCACTATAGTTGTCAAAATTGTATAGAATCTATTTTCAGAATATCCTTTTTCCGGCGGCAATTGCTCAGTTGTATACTCTGTTTGGAAGTCACCCATATAATTCACCTAATAATCACAGTAGGATTGATAATATTATTTTCCAAATAAACGTTATCCCAAAAATTGCAATAATCGGCGATAAATCCAATCCTCCGGTTTTAGATGGAGGCAATGCTTTTTGACAGGGAATAATAACAGGATCTGTAATATTTTTAAGCAAATATACAGCTTGCCTGTATTTTGATGAAATTGGTATCCAGGATAATAACGCTCTTATTATAATCAACAATACATAAATATTAACTAAACCATCAATAATTGACAATATTGCTAACAAATATTCCTCCAAACCTGACTTTATTTTATAATAATAGCCTCCGAAGTATCAGAGGCTATTTATAATAAGTTATCTCTTGTTGCACTATTCTATTTTTTATACAACTCTTTTGATCTTTTCACTGCCGCCGATACTGCTTCTATAAATGAATCACGAACAGCGCCTTTTTCTAATACTGCAACACCCTCAATTGTAGTTCCACCGGGTGTAGTAACCTTATCCTTAAGAACAGCAGGATGTTCATTAGTTTCGAGCACCATAGAAGCTGCACCAGCCACAGTCTGTGCTGCCAGCCGTATTGCAGCTGGTCTCGGAAGTCCCATTCTTACAGCGCCATCAGCCATTGCTTCAATTATAAGATAAACATATGCAGGACCGCTTCCACTCAGCCCAGTTATTACATCAATTTTGCTCTCATCTACATCAACTGCTATACCAATAGTAGAGAATATTTCCAGTGCAATACGCAAATGATCAGCATCTGCAAACTTGCCCGCAGCAACTCCAGATGCCCCCATAGATATTAATGCCGGAGTGTTAGGCATTGCTCTTATAACCGGGATTTCTGTTAAAAGCGATTCTTCTATCATGGCAGTTGGTATACCTGCTGCAATAGATATGATTAGTTTGCTGCTATCTACGGATTCACGTATATCAGTCAAAACAATCGGAACTATATCCGGCTTTACAGCTAATATAAGGATATCTGATTCTAAGGCAGTCTTCGTGTTCTCAAATGATGCACAAATGCTATATTTATCTTTGAAATATTCAATGCGTGCTTCAGATGAATCTGAAACTATGATATTTTTAATTTCAGATTTTAACAACCCGGAAATGATGGCTTCTGCCATCATTCCGCCGCCAATGAACCCTATGGTTTTATCTTTTATTTCATGTAATTTATTCATTAAAAACTGTCGAACATTCCTGATGCTGACCGCCTATCATCATCAACATCAATTACTACATTGCTTGGTGCAAATAGATAGACTCTGTCACTGATTTTTTCAACAAATCCATTAAGCGCATATGTTACCCCATTTAGGAAATCAATTATGCGCTCAGAAAGATCATGATTTGCACCTTCCAGATTAATAATCACCTGGTGCCCATCTTTTAGTATATCAGCGGCAAGACGGGCATCATCAAACGAGCGAGGACGCTTTACTGAAACATGATTTATTCCTCTACTGGAAATATTCCTTTGCACCCCCTGTCCTCTTTTTGACAAAGGCGCGGGAATCTCATCTTCAAATTCTTCGTCACTGTAATCCAGTTGTTTAAAGGTGTCTTTCAACTTTGAAAAAATACCACGATTTTTATTTTCATCAACCGATGGATCACCATTCATAACGTCTCTCCTGATAGAATTAACTTTAATTCATAGTTAAATTTTTATTTTCTTGCACCAAAAATCGCTGTTCCAATTCGAACCATGTTCGATCCTTCTTCAATAGCGATCTCAAAATCTGATGTCATACCCATAGACAACCATTTTGCTTGCTCTGCAGGAAGTCTGCTCCATATCTCTCGAAGATTTATGAATGACTTGCGAATTTCAGTTTCGTCATCTGTAAACGGCGCTATGCCCATAAGTCCGCACAGCAAGATGCCATCTATATTTGCAGCCAAATCACAGACATCAAGTGCATCATTCGGAGAAACTCCCTTTTTTGAACTTTCTCCGGATATATTGACTTCAACAAGCACTTCGGTAATCTTTCCTGATTCAACTGATCTTTTGCCTATTTCTTTAGCTAAAGAAATACTATCAACACTTTGAATGGCATCAAAAATCGATATTGCCCGTTTTACTTTGTTAGACTGTAGATGCCCTATCAAATGCCAGTTTACTTTTTCACCAATAATACTCTGTTTTGAAGCTGCATCTTGCACATAATTCTCACCTATATCTGTTACTCCACAATCTATGGCTTCAAGAATTTTATCAGCATCTATTGTTTTAGTAACAGCAATTAGTTTGATATCATCTGAATTAACGCATGCTTTATCTGCAGCATTATTTATTTTTTCTTTTATTACAGATAAATTATTGGCAATAGACATAAAATTGACTCTAATTCAACATCTAACTTATACTTAACAATCAATATCAGATTATATCATATATTTTTATATATCAGCAAAAAAATAGCTAATATTAAGATTTATGCACAACAAAAAATGCACGATCGCTTTTTGAATTAATTCTTCTAAATGAATACGCATCGTAAATTGCAATTATATCCAAACTTGCTGCATTTAACATAGCAATAATATCTGCGATTTCATATGCTCTTTGATAATGGACTATGTGCTTTTTTATATTATCATGATATGTAAAATTCATCTCAATTGCACATAGTGAAGTTTCTCTGTCAAATGAACTGACCCATTTATAAATCACCGGTGAGCTTGATCCTTGATTATGTTGATTAAATAGACCAGTTTCTAGTGCAAGTCTTGTATTTACATCAAAAATAAAATATCCCCCGCTATTTAGATGCTTATATACATGATGGAAACAACTTTGCAAATCTTCTATTTCAAGTATATAATTCAAACTATCAAAAAAGGAAACAATCAGGTCAAAAGTCTTATTGATTTCAAAATTTACAGCACTTTGAGTGTAAAAATCAACATTGATTTTTTCTGCATCAGACTGCTTTTTAGCTATTCTAATCATTTCAGAAGAAATATCTACACCTGCAACCTTATATCCATAATTGGCTAATAATCTGCTTACTGTTCCGGTTCCACAGCACAGATCCAGTATGGTTTTGGGTTTACACTCTAATTTTTTCAATATAAGATGAAGATACTTTACCCATTCATTATATGGAACACCTTCCATCAATTCGTTGTAAAGGAATGCTATTTCATCAAATTGTTCATCCGGACCAGAAATAATATTGTTCATGTCGATTTACACTTTAACCTGCTCTCTGCGATTTCTTTCAATTACAACCATGAGAATGGATATATCTGCAGGAGTTAGACCAGGAATACGAGAAGCTTGTCCAATTGATGCAGGCTTTATGCTAATAAGTTTTTCTCTGCCTTCACGCGAGATAGATGTTATATGATTATAATCTATATCATCTGGAATACTCATTGATTCAAGCCGTTTATATCGATCAACTTGCATAGCCTGACGTTGGATATATCCGTGAAGCTTTATCTGAAGCTCAATTTCTTCTTTTACTTCACCTTCGATATTGCTGGCAGGGGGAGATATTTTCGCTATATCATCATAATGTATCTCTGGTCTTTTAAGTAAAGATTCTAATGATGTTCTCCCTGCTATTTCACTAATACCAAGCAGCTTAGTAGATTTTGTATCAGATTGTTTGATATATGTGGATGATAATCTGCGCTTTTCTTTGTCGATTATATCTGATTTCTCTTTATAAGCGTGCCATCTTTCATCATCCACTAATCCTGCTTTCCGACCAATAGCAGTTAACCTCAAATCAGCGTTGTCCTGACGTAACAGCAGTCTATGTTCAGCTCTTGATGTAAGAAGTCTATATGGGTCATTTACTCCTTTAGTAATCAGATCATCTATCATAACCCCAATATATGCCTGAGATCTATCTATAATAATCGGCTCTAATCCCTTTATTTTCAATGATGCATTCAACCCGGCTATTAATCCTTGAGCCGCAGCTTCTTCATAACCGGAAGTGCCATTTATCTGCCCTGCAAAGAATAAATTCTTTATATTTTTAGTCTCTAATGATCGATCAAGCTGTGTTGGCGGGACAAAATCATATTCAATTGCATATCCAGGTCTCATCATTCGGGCATTTTCCAATCCAGCTATTGTATGAATAAACTCAAGCTGCACTTCTTCCGGCAAGCTTGATGACAAGCCTTGAAGATATATTTCGTTGGTATCCCAGCCTTCCTGCTCTAAAAAAATCTGATGCCTTGTTCTATCTGGAAATTTGACTATCTTATCTTCAATAGATGGGCAATATCTTGGGCCAACACCCTCTATTCTTCCTCCATACATTGCAGATCTCTGCAAATTCTGACGAATTACCTCATGAGTTTTATTGTTTGTGTATGTTAACCAACATGGAAGAAGTCCTTCACGTTTTTTGCGCATTGTCATATACGAAAATGCCATTGGTTCAGTATCAGATGGTTGAATTTCAGTTTTTGATATATCTATGCTTCTTTTATCGATTCGTGCTGTGGTGCCGGTTTTCAATCTGCCAAGAGTAAATCCTAAGTCCGTCAATGAAGATGAAAGACTTTCCGATGAAAACTCTCCTGCTCTTCCTGCAGAATAGCTGCTTTCACCTATGTGAATCAATCCTCTTAGAAATGTACCAGTAGTAATAATAATAGATTTTGCCCTGAATTCTATACCCGTTTGAGTTACAACGCCAACTGCAGTCCCATTCTCAGCAATTATCTTCTCTACAAGCGCCTGCTTAAGATATAGATTAGGTTGATTTTCCAACACTCTTTTCATTGTTGATTGATAAAGATTCTTATCTGCTTGTGCACGAAGAGCCTGAACTGCCGGACCTTTACCTGTATTAAGCATCCGTATGTGCGTATATTCAGCATCTATATTCAGTCCCATCTGACCACCGAGAGCATCTATCTCTCTTACCAAATTCCCTTTTGCCGGACCGCCTATACTGCAGTTGCATGGCATTAAAGCAATACTATCAAGATTAATAGTTAACAGCAGGGTTGATAATCCCATCCTTGCAGATGCAAGAGCTGCTTCACAGCCAGCATGACCGGCTCCAACAACAATTATTTCATATTGATACATCAGGACTCCATTTGAAGTATTAACTTATAAATTATATCATATGGAAAATGTATTTGTAATCAGGAGGCTAATAACTACGGATAGTCAGCACTATACTGCACAACAAAAAAACCCGAAGATGCTATTTTGCGGCGCTGTAACCAAATCCTATAAGGCTTACACCTAAAGTGATAAAAATCAATCCGATTATTGTTACAGATGGAACTTTTTCACCAAGTATTAAGGCTGATAGAATAACAACTACCACATAACTGAAACTCATCATAGGATATGCAAAACTGAGATTAACCTGTCGAAGTATTCTCAACCAGATAACTGCACTTACTGCATAAAGTGATAATCCTAATAGAATTTGTGGATTAGAGAAGATATTAACAAAAGTATTCCACACACCGGAAGCAATATTTAAATTTTTATCAATTGACCCCATTTGCCGTGTACCAATTTTCATTAATATTTGTCCTGAAGAACCAAGTATAATATTTACCAACAGCATAATTATTGGTGTCAATAATTGTTTGCTCACTAAACTCTCCTTATGTGGAATAAGCCTTGTAGAAACATGCCAATATCCGGCAAATATATACCGAAGATTAGTTCCATTTCTTCAAGGCTTATATTATATGAATTATTATATTTCTACTTTTTACAGATTTAATAATTCTTTTGCTTTATCAACAGCGCTTGCTGCATCTGGTGAGTATCCATCTGCACCGATTTCATCAGCATAGTTTTGTGTTACAGGAGCGCCGCCAATCATAACCTTAACGGAGTCTCTTAAACCAGCTTCATTCAATGCTTTGATGGTATCTTTCATCGAAGGCATTGTGGTTGTAAGAAGAGCGGAAAGGCATACAACCTTTACATCCTGTGTTTTTACTGTATCTACAAATGCTTCAGGCTTTACATCAACACCTAGGTCGATAACTTCAAAACCTGCACCTTCAAGCATCATGGCAACAAGGTTTTTGCCAATATCATGAAGGTCGCCTTGAACTGTTCCTATTACCGCTTTTGCAATTGGCTCTACACCGCTTTCAGCAAGCAATGGTTTAATGATATCCATGCCAGCATGCATTGCTCTGGCTGCAATCAATACTTCTGGCACATAGAATTCATTGTTTTTAAATCTTGTACCTACTACATTCATTCCTGCCACAAGACCTTTATTCAGAATATCCTGTGGTGTTTCACCAGCTTCAACTGCTTTAGATGTAAGTTCTTTAACCACTGGAGCTTTTCCATTGATTAATGCTGTTGCTAGTTCCTCGTAATTAAACATTAATACCCCCCGTTTTTATTACTCTTTCAGTTTATTTTTTCAAATATGAGCGCATCGGCAAATCTCTCTTGGAACTTCATGTCGGTTGTCAGCTCTACATAATCAACATGACTTGCAATATCTGCCACATCTCTCCTTATTAATGAGGATATAAGTGCAAGTTTTGCACCCTCTCCTGCTGCATTACCAGCTGAATGTACTTTAGATAGTGGAACATTTGGAAGCATACCGGCTTCTATTGCACTTTCTTTTCGAACATAATTCCCGAATGCTCCTGCTAATATTATACTATCTAATTGTTCAGTTGTAATACTTAATTTATCCATCAATGTTAAAATTCCTGCTGCTATTGCACTTTTTGCTAATTGAATCTCACGAACATCTTTCTGTGTTATTACAATCGGTCCATCTATGGCTGTTTGTTCAACAGGAATCAGTATAAAATCGTTCCCTCTTTCACCATCTATGATATATTTACGAAAATGACTAAATGTTTCTGGAATTTCTTCTGCATCCACTATTCTGCCACTGTCTTCAATAATTCCTGCATTTAGCATAAAAATTATTATATCTAATAATCCAGACCCGCAGATGCCAACAGGAGGTTTTTCATCAACTGTGCTGAATTTAAGCTTATTATCATCCATCCAAACTGCATCTATAGCACCGGGAGCAGCTCTCATTCCATATTTAATATGAGCTCCTTCAAAGGCAGGACCCGCAGCTGTTGAACATGCAATAAGCTTTTCTTTAGATCCTAGAACTATTTCACCATTGGTACCTATATCAACAGCCAGAGTCATTTTGTCACTTTCATACATGTCGCTGGCAAGCATAACGCCTACTGTGTCGGCGCCGACATATCCGGCTATACATGGAAGCACATATACATTAGCATAATCATTAATGCATAGTCCAATATCCGATGCTTTTATATTAAGTGACTGACTAACTACTGGGACATAAGGGGACATTGCAAGATGACGCGGATCTATTCCCATAAAAAGATGCGTCATACATGTGTTGCCAACTACCGATGCTTCGTAAACATTATCTCTATTAACATTTGCTGCTGCAAGAAGAGAATCAATAATATTGTTCATCTCCTCAACTACTGATGAACGAAGCGTCTCTAATCCATCACTCTCCTGCATAACAAATGATATACGGCTTATTACATCATCTCCAATTTTTGCCTGCGGGTTCATTGATGATGATACAGAAAGCTGATTTCCTGTAGTCAAATCAATTAGATATCCTGCAATTGTTGTAGTTCCTATATCAAATGCAACGCCATAGCGTTCTGATTCCGTGTCTCCCGGTTCAACCGATATTAAGCTGCCATCAGAGAATACTCCAGTTACATTAAACTCCGATTCCCTAATGGCGCTGCTTATTGTTCTTAGAAGATGAATGTCTGGTTTTTCGTCATTCTGTTCTATATTGAATGCATTGTATACACGAGTAAGATCTGACCGTAAATCCTCAACTGTTGGCGGTTGAATAACTGCCTTTTTCTTTGTAATAACTGGGTTTATATCAACCTTTCTGGCTGTTCCTTTTGTTAAAATCTTCGCTGCTTGAATATTACTTTCATCCTGCAGGCAAATAACGGCATCATCGTTTAGAATAGCCCTGCATGCAAGCCGGTATCCCTGCTGCAGCTCAGTTTCACTCAAGTGATTTTTATCGTCAGGAGTTATAGCTGGTATACCAGATTGAAAAAGCACTTTACATTTTCCACAAGTGCCTTTTCCTCCACATGACATTGTTAAATCAATTCCTGAAGAACCAGCAACATTACGTAATGACTCACCATTTTCTACTTGAATTTTTTTCCCAGAAGGTTGAAAAGTTATTGTAATTAATTGTTGACCCAATTACTCTATACTCCAATTATGATTTTACAGATACTCCATCTGCCTTAACGCCATTACATTTTCTGGATCTAATGCCAATACTTCCATAAATTCGGATTTTGCTTCTTCATACATACCAAGCATTGTCATTGTTAATGCTAAGTCTACTTTTGCATCAATATTCGATTCATCTAATGAAACGGATTTTTTCAGATATTCAATAGATTCATCAAACATGCCTGTAAAGCAATAAACCAAACCAAGCTGTCTATGAGCTTCTGAATTGTTAGGGTTAATGTTTATCGCTGTTGTTAATTCAGATATTGCTTCTGTATAACGTCCTCTAACCTTGTGTCTTATTCCTTGCTCAAGATTCTTGCTTGAATTTTCCACCATAGTTATCCTCCTCAATAATTTGCAGAAAGAAATATTATAATTGCATTTTTTCTTGAGAATAACTGTAAAACACATGAATTAAATTATATAATTCTTGTGCATGTAGTATAACACTATTTTATATCTATTTCAAGGTTAGATTAGTAGATATTATGAGTATTATTTATTGATTTTATTTCCTATCATTTTGAGTAGATTTTTTTACAATAGCTTAGATAACGCCCGTAAGGTATACAATATTCATCGTGAGCTGATTTATCCGGCTCAAAAATTTTATCAACATGATAGAAGTTTTCTGAGCACTCTGCCACAGAATTAAACATACCGTATCCTACAGCAGCTAACATTGCAGCTCCTAATGTTGCAGCCTCAGTGATTTTTGGTTTTTCCACTGGGATATTAATAACATCGGCTTTCATCTGCAGCCAAAAATCACTTTTTGCTCCTCCGCCAATACTGCGGACAACATCAATATTAAATCCATTATCATACAAAAAGTCTATGTTTTCTCTTAAACTGAATGATATAGATTCAAGGATTGATCTGTATATATCAGCAGGACTATGGTTTAGTGTCAAATCACAGATAAAACCCTTTGCGTTTGGATTAGGTATAGGCGAAACAGCGCCATCAAAGTGCGGAAGAAAAGTCAATCCTTTACTACCGATTTCAGTCATTTCAGCAGCAGAATTAAGTTCATCAAAGCTCTTATCAGCAAAAAATGACTTTCTATACCAATCTAAAACAACACCGGCTGTTTTTGAGTATGCAAGAGCAAACTGATACTTAGCAATAGGAAATCTTCCGCCAAACAAGCCCACAGGAAGCGGCGACGGAAGCATTTCCGTAAGAGTAACAAGCGCCAGACAAGTGCCGGTTGTTTCAGTAACAATCCCTGGGCGGGAGTTTCCGGCTCCCAGTGCACCGGCATACTGGTCATTAGTTCCAGCAACTAAAACCACACCATCAGGAAGTCCAAATTCTTCTGCTGCAGCGTCTTTAACAATACCGATTGCTGTTCCTGATGCCTGAATCCGTGCTGCCTGCGATTTATCTATTTCAGCAATACTTAGCGCCGTCTCCGAATAGTCTTTTGCATCATCGGCATACAATCCGGTACTTGATGCAGTGCATGGATCCGTTACAGCATTGCCAGTCAATCTATAGCTGAAATATTCTGGCAGAAGCAAATATAAGCTGGCTTTTTCCATAATTTCAGGATATTTATTTTTCAGCCAAAGTATCTTAGGCGCTGATGATATCGCTTCTGCAAATGGATGAGGTTCTGTAGAAGGAACAGAGTCAATTGCTGCTTGCATGATACTTGCTTCTTCTTGTGCGCGGCTGTCATACCAAATGATGGCATTATGCAATGGCCGATCATGCCGGTCAAGTGAAACGAAAGTTTGCCCTTGTGATGATACAGCCATAGCTTTTATAGATGCCGAATATCCTTGAGCTGCTTGTCTAACAGCATCTCGTGCTGCATTATAGATTTCTTCTATGGGAATCTCAGTATAACCTTCCGATGATGTAACCGGCATATATCCTGCATGACCGGAGCTAAGAAGCCTCCCACAGTTATCATACACTGCTGCTTTAGCTCCGGTTCCGCCAAGGTCAAGTCCAACAAAATAACTTGAATTCATAAATCTAATAACTCCGGACTACTTATTCTTTTTCACATCATTCAATAGTTTTATGCCATTGTTATAGAATATATCTCTTATTGATTCATCAGATATACCTGCCATTTCACCCGCTCTTATGATAGCATGGATTATTTCATAAACCATAAATGTAGCCCGCATATTATTTGACTGCACACGGAATGCGCTCTCTGGATTGCCCTCATATACAAGGTCTACCCAGTGGTCTGCTACCTGCACTCTGCGTCCCCGCATCATTGCAATTGGCAGGTCAGTTGCAAACAAAACCCGTTTAGAATCCATATTATCAAAAACTCTCTCTATAACAAGGGGATCCATAACCATAGCAGTATCAAAATATACGTTATCTAATCCCTTTACTGAATGGATGGCGTTCTTCATCTCATCAGGCAGATAAGCACGTCCGCAGTGAGCAAGAACAATCTTTGCATCCGGATAGGATTTTGATAACCATTGCACACCAGATTGAATCTCAGGATCAGCCAGTCGACCATCACGCGGTACATGAAGCAAAACTATTAATCTAAATTCATTGGCAATTTCCATCTCTTCTTTGCCAATCATATCCTGAACTCTTATATTTCCGTAATCATTGCCAAACCAATTTAGAAACACTTTATATCCATAGAAGCCGTCATTGCTTATCATTTCTCTTATTCTATCCGGCGCAGTTGTGTTCAAACCAGCTATCATCAAAGGATATAAGTTTTTATTTGTTTTAGTTTCTGCTGTATATGCATTAGTTTTGTCATGATCTGCAACCGGTGAAGGACTTCCAAAGCACACAGCATTATATTCCTTATCCGGAAAAAGCAATTTACCATCAGCAATAAGCTGCTCAATACTATAATTTTCCTCAGAAACCATATACTTTGTACCTGCTGATTGTGTTTCCCAGGGGATGTATTTCCAATGTGCACTCAACCAGATATGAGTATGGAAATCTAGAATCTTGTCTGGTATCTCCGCTGATATTCTTTCTTTGTAATACGGTAAATCAAAATTGTGATATCTATCATCACTCATAATCAAACCCTCCGTTTTTCTTTATTCCAAATATTTCGACTGAATGGTATTAGTATTGATAACATAATCACCCAGCCAATAGCAAGAGCAAAACCATAAGGAACATAGTCTTGCACTACATGTATAACTGCAATCATTGGGCCGAGCGTAAGCATTATTACAGGAACCTGTCGGCAGATTGTCCATAAACTGTATCGTGATTCATAGGCGGCAACAACT